>NZ_PDZN01000008.1:0-256354 GCF_002735765.1 Janthinobacterium sp. BJB304 | reverse complement strand
TGGCGGTGGGCAATGTGGCGGATCAATTGGTGGAAGCCCTGGTGCCCCGCATCGCGGCATTAAAGATCACGCAAGGCATGGATCTGTCGGCCGAGATGGGGCCGGTGGTGACGCAGGTGCACAAGGAGAAGATCGCCGGCTATATCGCGAAAGGTGTGGAAGAGGGCGCCAAGCTCATCTGCGACGGGCGCGGCTTTGTCCTGCCCGGCAACGAGCACGGCTTTTTCCTCGGCGGCAGCCTGTTCGACCACGTCACGCCCGAGATGACGATCTATAAAGAGGAAATCTTCGGCCCCGTGTTGTGCATCGTGCGCGTGCCCGATTTCACGGCGGCACTGGACCTGGTCAATGCGCATGAATACGGCAACGGCACGGCCATCTACACGCGCGACGGCAACACGGCGCGCGAATATACGCACCGGGTGCAGGTGGGGATGGTGGGCGTGAACGTGCCGATTCCCGTGCCGATGGCCTTCCACAGCTTCGGCGGCTGGAAGCGCAGCCTGTTCGGCGACCATCATGCGCACGGCCCGGAATCCGTGCGTTTCTACACGAAGCAGAAGGCGGTGACGCAGCGCTGGCCGGCCTCGACGGCGGCCGGGGCGGAGTTTGCCATGCCGACCTTGAAGTAATCAGGCCAGTGGCGGTGCCTTAGCGCGCCGCCACGTGTCCGTAGCAGGTTTTCAGTTTCGCATAGTCGTAAAAGACGCTGCCCGGCGCGATGCGGGCGCCGTCGCAAGCGGCCTGGAAGTCCGTTTCCTTTTCGTTGTACAGCAGGCGCACGATGAGCTGCCCTGCGTCGTTGCGGTACACATCCCACTGCATATTGGCCGCCAGCGGCGAGACGCTCTGGCCGCGCCATGAATTGTTTTCATAACTGTAGCTGACCGATGCCGGCAAGGGGGCCAGCGCCTGCTTCAAGCCCATGGCCGACGCGAGCGGAATAATCATCTCGGCGTGCGTGAAGCGCAGCTTCGCCGCGTGGCGCACATCTCCCCTGGCCAGGGCATCGACTTCATTGAAAAAATCGTCGCGCAAGGCCAGCGCGAAGCGCCACGTCACACCGCTGCTTTCCGTGGTGGCCGGTCCCTTCTGGTAAAAATCCTCGTGGTCGGCGACATAGGCGTAGTAGCGCGCGTCCTCGGCAGGCAGGTAGCGGCTGAAATCGGCCGGCACTTCATGCCGCATGCCGGCCGCGATCGCATACAGCTCATACAGTTTCGTCGCTGCCGCATTCAGGCTGCGGATGACGGTCTTGCCGCTGCCCGTCATGGTGCGCGTGAACTTGCCGTCCGCGCTGGTGAAGGTGTAGCTGCCCGTGTCCGCATAGCTGGCGCGGCCGCCTTCAAACTGAGCGAGGAAGGCGGGAGAAAACAGCCGTTCGAGCACATGGCGCGCATGTGCGGTCGCCGCAGGCAGCCTGGCCGGGGTGCCCATCCGCGCATCCAGCTGCTTGGTTCGTTCATAGTACTGGTAGGCCTGGCTGGCGGCATAGGTGGCGTAATACGGGTTGGCCGGATCGGTGACGCGGTCCGTCTGCGGCGCCAGCTTGTGCGCGTACAGCAGGAAGCGGTTGACGCCATCGGGCTGCAATATCGGCTGTACCGCGGGCTTGCGCCCCTGCGGATATGGCGCCGGCGCGGGCGGCAGATACACCAAGGGTGTCAGCGCTGGCGCGTGCTCGAGCAGCGACTGCGTGAAGAAGCGCGAACTGTCGCGCGCGCGGTCCACGCCGGAATGGATGGTGACGAGCTGTCGCGGCGCTGTCGCGGCGTCCTTTCCCACCTGCGCGAACAGTGCAGGCAGGCGCGCCAGCATGCGCACGGCCAGCTGCCGATGCTCGTCGATACCCGTCTGCGACAGGTTGCCGTAGCCGGGCCGCTCGATGCCGGCCACGCCATAACCGAGCAAGGCATTGGCCTTCATCAGGGCCAGGATGTCGGGGCCGAGTTCGCGGCCCAGGGGCGTGAGCGCATCCTGCGCGGCGGCCTGTTGCCACATCGCATACAGGGCCGCGTCGTTCTTCATGCTGGTGAGTCCGCGCGAACCGTGGCGCGCCGCCAGCTGCGTGAAAATGGGCTGGAAGCCGGCCGGCGGCGCGGCATAGGTGGCCGGGTCCTGCTGCGGCGCATACGGCGTCTTGGTCTGGTAATGGCCTTCGACGGCCAGCGTGGGACCGGCGCACATGGCGAGGGCCAGGGCCAGCGGGATGCTGGCCAGGGAAAGCGATGGAGGCATGGGAGTCCGTGACGTGATGAGTTCCTGGGCGCAAGCCTAGCATCAAACGCCAAACTGGCGGGCACGGCTGGGAGCCGGCCCGCCTGCACTCCGTGATTACTGCGCCACGTGGCCGTAGCAGGTCTTCAGCTTTGCATACACATAGAAATGGCTGCCGGCCGCATGGCGCGCGCCATCGCAGGCGGCCTGGAAGTCGGTTTCCTTTTCGTTGTACAGCATTTTTACCAGCACATTGCCGCTGGCGTCGCGGTACACGTCCCACTGCATGTTGGCCGCCATCGGCGCCACGTACAGGCCGCGCCAGCTGCTGTTGTCATAGCTATAGGTCTGCGCCGCCGGCAGCGCGCCGACGACGGTCTTCAGGCCCATGGCCGTGGCCAGCGGGATGATGGCTTCCGCATGCGTGAAGCGCAGTTTGGCGCCGTGCGACAGGTCGCCGCGCGCGATGGCGTCCACTTCCGTGAAGAAGTCGTCGCGCAGCGCGCGCACGTAGTTCCAGGTGACGCCGGCGCTTTCCGTGGTGCCGGGACCCTTGTTGTAGAAATCCTGGTAATCCTGCACGAAGGCCTGGTACTTGGCCGCGTCCGACGGCATGTACTGCACGAAGTCGGCTTTGACCTCGTTCGTCATGCCGGCCATGATGGCGTACAGGTTGTATAGCACCGATGCGGCGTCGGCCAGTCCCTTGATGCTGGTGCCGCCGTCGCCGGTGACGGTGTTGGTGAATTTGCCGTCGTCGCTGGTGAAACTGTAGGTGCCCGTGTTGGCGAAGCGGTAGGTGCCGTTGTCGATCTTGTCGACGAACGCCTTGGTGAACAGGCGTTCCAGGACTTCGCGCCCCAGGGTGCGCGCCGTGGCATCCGTGTCGATGGCCGAGTACTTGGCCAGGAAAGCGGGGCTTTCCAGGTAGGCCTGGTAAGCCTGGCTGTCCTGGTATGTCTGGTAGTAGCGGTCGAGGGCATCGGTGACCAGGTCCGTCTTGGGCACCAGCTTGTGCGCATACAGCAGGAAGCGGTTGGTGCCATTCGGCTGCGCCACGGGCTTGCCGGCCGGGTAGCCGGCGGGCGCGGGCGGCAGGGTGATCAGCGGCGCGACGTTTGGTGCCGTGGCGGCCAGCGACTGCGCAAAATATGCGGCGCTGTCCTTGGCGCGGTCCACGCCGGAACTGACGGTGACGATCTGGCGCGGTGCGCTGGCGGCGCTCGCGCCCAGTTGCGTGAACAGGGCGGGCAGGCGCGCCAGCATGCGCACGGCCAGCTGCTTGTGCTCATTGATGCCCGTCTGCGACAGGTTGCCGTAGCCGGGCGCCGTGATGCCGTCCACGCCGTAGCCGAGCAGCGCGTTGGCCTTCATCAGTTTCAGGATGTCGGCGCCCAGCTTTTGCCCCAGCGGCGTGAGCGCATCGTCGGCGGCGGCCCTTTGCCAGACGTTGTAGAACGCGGCGTCGTACTTCATGCTCGACAGGCCGCGTGAGCCGTGGCGCGCCACCAGTTCGGTGAACACGGGCGCGTAGCCGGCCGGCGCGGCTTCATACGTGGCCGCCTCCTGCTGCGGCGTGTACGGCGTCTTGGTCTGGTAGTAGGTGGCGGGCGGCGGCGTCACAGGAGGCGTCACCGGCGGCGTGACAGGGGGCGTCACCGGAGGCGTTGTCTCGCCGCCGCCACAGGCGGCCAGGGAGAGCATCAGGATGGACAGGGGGAGATGGCGTGCGTGCAGCATGGCGTTTCCTTTGGATGTGAGTTGCCCGGGCGCGCCGCGCAGGACGGCGCACCCAGGGCAGACAGGCAGGATGGTGGAATTTAGAGCTTGAGGGCCTTGGCCAGGCTGTTGGCGCGCGCATCGCGCTCGCTCAATGGCGCCAGGCCATGGCGTTCCTCGATGAACTTCAGGATCGACACGGTTTCATACTCGGTATGGTCGATATGCCCGCCTTCGCTGAACGGCGAGATGACAAGGGCGGGGATGCGCGTGGCCGGGCCGAAGCGGTCGCCTTTGGGCGGCGCCACGTGGTCCCAGAAGCCGCCGTTTTCATCGGTGGTGACGATGATGACGGTGTCCTTCCATTGCGGGCCTTCCATGATGGCGCTGATGATGGCCACGCCCTCGTCGTCGCCGGCCGCCACGCTCGATTTGTCCATCCCCGGATGCATGTTCTTCTTGCCCATGGGCTTGTAGAACGAGACGGGCGGAAGCTTGCCCGCCTGGACGTCGGCGATCATGTCGGAGCGGTCCTTCAGGTGCGTGGCGCGCTGCTGCGGGCTGTCGATGAAGCGCTTGAAGTAGGTGAACGGCTGGTGGTGATACGAGAAATCGTCGGCCTTCTTGCCCGACTTGGTCGAGGCGACGGCGATGTCGTAGCCGTCCGCATAATAGACCCACGCGATACCCTTGTCCGTCAGGCGGTCGCCGATGGTGGGCATGGTTTGCGGCGGCAGGAACGTCTGCTTCTTGGTCGGGTCGAACAGCAGCGGGCCCTGCATGGTGTTGACGGCGTAGCCGTCCTGCGTCACTTCCGCTTCCTCGCCCTTCTTGTGGCCCGTGCCGCGCTCATCCTGGGCGACGATGGACTTGGGCGCGTTCGGGAATACGGGGGTGCAGGCGCAGGTCAGCCACATGTGGTTGAGGAAGGAGCCGCCGTAGGCGGACTGGAAGAAGCGGTCGGCCAGGGTGTAGCGCTGCGCCAGGGCCCATAGTTTGAGCTTGCTGCCGTCGAAATAGCCCATCGGCAGGGCGCCCGTATTGCCCTCGACGACGAAGCGGTCGTTCTTGCCGTGGTTGATCTGGCGCTTGTGCGTCCAGAACGCGTGCACGGGACTGGCCGTCTTGTCGCCCAGCGACACGCTCGGCTCCATGCGGAAGGGCGCGTTGGCGATCTCGCCCTTGAAGCGCTGGTCCAGACCGCCCTTGTCGAGTGCCACGGCGGGCAGCATCGCATACGGCTTGCCGTCGGGACCGGTCTGCGTGGTGGTGTCGGGCGAGCGGCCATTGGCGATGCCGTCGGCGCCGGGGAAGGTGCCGAACAGGTGGTCGAAGCTGCGGTTTTCCATGTACACGACGACGATCTGGCCGATCTTCGCCAGCTTCGGATCGGCGGCGGCACTGGCAGCCGTATTGTGCTGCATGCCGGTGGGGGTGGTGCAGGCCGCCAGGCCGATGGCCCCGGCGCCGAACAGGGCGATTCTTAGAACGTGGTTCAACATAACGGTCTCCTTGATACGCCTCCGTGGACGGGGCGCTTTTTTTAGTGGTGTGGCCAGAACAGGCTTTTTGAAGAAATTGCACACGTGTGCAGTACACGTGTGCAAACAGTAACCCGGATTTTTTTCGATGTCAACAAGTACAGGCGGAGGAGTAAAAAGTGTGGAAAACGGGGAACGGCGGGCACTGCGGGGCGGTGGGGGCGGGCAGACGGCGTTGCGCCATCTGCCGTATTGAGTCGCTTAGCGCGTCGTGCCGCGCCGCACCAGCGTGACGGGGACTTCCTTCAGGCGGCCCGGCATGGCAAATTTTTCCATGCGCTCGACCAGGCTCTTGACGGCGCGGCGCGCCAGTTCGCCCGCATCCTGGCGGATGGTGGTCAGCTGGTAGGCGTCGAGCGCCGCCATGGGAATGTCGTCGAAGCCGATCACCTGCAATTGCGCGGGCACGTCGATGCCGTACTTGCTGCGCGCCGCGTCGATGAAGCCGCAGGCGATCAGGTCGGTGGCGCAAAAGACGCCGTCGGGCAGCTTGCCCGAGGCGAGCAGGGCGTCGGCCGCTTCCTGGCCCGCCTGGTAGCCGATGGCGTCGGCCAGGTATTCGCCGGCCGTGCAGCGCTTCTTCGCCACGGCCGGCGCCAAGTGGTCGAGGAAGGCCTTGCCGCGCGCGATGCCGCTGAAACTGCTGGCGCGCGTATTGACGAAGGCCAGCCGTTTGGCGCCGCTGTCGAGCAGAGTGCCGGCCGCCAGTTCGCCGCCATGGCGGTTGTCGCTGTTGACCACGTCCACGCCCTTCAGATCGCGCGCGCGGTTGATCATGGCCACCGGTACTTGCCGCTGCAGGTATTCCGTCGCCACGGCGGACGGCGGCGAGCCGGACGTCATGATGACGCCGGAAATCTTGTAGCTGAGGAGGATGCGCAGCAGTTCGCTGAGGCGTTCGGGATCTTCCGCATTCATCAGCAGCGGCACCAGCGCATGTTCGCTCAGGCTGCGCGTGACTTCGCCCAGCAGGGCCACGCGGAACGGGTCCGTGAAGCCCGTGATGACGACACCCACCAGATTGCTTTGCCCCTGGTTCATGCTGCGCGCCAGGATGTTGACCTGGTAGCCCAGCGACTGCGCCGCTTCCATCACGCGGGCCCGCGTTTCGGGCGCCACGCTGGCGCCGGGCGTGAATGTGCGCGAGACGGCGGAGCGCGAGACGCCGGCCCGTTTGGCGACGTCGACCGAAGTGACCCAGGACTTGTCTTTTTGTTCCATTGACGGTGTAGATGATTGAGAGGCCGATGCACGATGCGGTGCGGCGCAACGCCGCGCCATCATCTTAGCCGAAAATCCCGGCCGCGGCGCGAACTGAATGCCGGTGGCACTATCAGTCACGCGGCACGGCCGGCATGCCGGCCCTCAGCTTTTCAATCGTCCTACCACTTCGGCGTGTACTTCAGCGTGAACTGCACGTTGCGCGGGTCGCCATAATAGTTGTTCGACCCGGTGGTGTTGTAGGCCGGGATGATGTAGCGCTTGTCGAACAGATTGTTGACGTTGACCGACAGGGCCACTTGCGGCGTGGCTTGCCAGCCCAGGCGTGCATTCCAGATCGAGAAACCGGCAACCTTGAACGTGCGTTCGGTATCGACCGTATGGCTTTGCAGGCTGGTGCCGGCGCCCACGCTGAACTTGTCCCACTCGCCGGGCAGGGTATAGCTCGACCAAAGGCGCAGCATGTGCTTCGGCGTCCACGTCGAAAAGACCTGGCCCTTGTTGTCCGGATCGTCGAGGTAGGTCGTCGTCGTGTAGGCATAGCCGGCCGACAGCTGCAGGCCGCGCGCCACTTCGCCCGACACTTCCGCTTCCAGGCCCTGGCTGCGCACCTTGCCCGAGGCGCGCGAGCAGTACCAGCCGTCGCAGGCGAAACCGGCAGCGTAGTCGGTGACGGCGCGGTCCTTGTGGTCATAGCGGAATACGGCCAGCGAGGTGTTGACCTTGCCGTCCACCAGTTCACCCTTGATGCCACCTTCGTAGCTGCTGCCCGTGATCGGCTTGAGGGTCCGGCCTGCCACATCGTGGTTCGTCTGCGGCTGGAACACGTCCGCATAGCTGGCGTAGGCCGACCATTGCGGCGTCAATGCGTAGATCAGGCCCACCGATGGCGTGAACTTGGCCGTGGCGCGGGTGGCGTCGCGGTAGCCGTCCGGCGTGGCATACAGGAAGTCGTACCAGCTGAAGCGCCCGCCCAGCAGGGCTTTCAGCTTGCCCGTCAGCTGGCCGTTCCAGGTGGCGTACAGCCCTTTCTGGCGCATGTCGTAGGTGCTGTAGCTGCTCACGCCGCGCGCGGCGATGCTGTCGAAGTCCTGCCACGGGCGATGGTGCTTGATGTTGAAGATATCCGCGCCCGTTTCCCACGCGCGCGCATAGCGGTCGTTCGACGTCATGCTTACATAGCTGGCGCCGGCGACGACTTCCTGCGCGATGCCCAGGCCGTCGAATTTGCCGCGCACGAAAGCGTCGATGCCGCGCTTGCGGTTGTCGAAATCGGTGGAAAAGTCGCCATAGCGCGCGCCGCTGCCATCGGGTTTGATGGCGAAGGCCGTGCGCTGGTGCGTGGAGCTGGTGCTTTCATTCATGCCCAGCGCCGAGGCCTTCAGGCTCCATTGCGTATTGAAGTGGTGTTCCAGGTCCAGGTAGACGGTGCTCTGTTCCACCAGGCTGCGGTTCCAGTCGGCGCCCGTGAAGGTGGAGCGCGGCAGCGGCAGTGCGCTGCCGTCGACGTAGCGGGGCAGGCCGATGAACGTGGGGCGGCCGTGGGCCTTGACGTGGCTGGCGGCCAGGCCCACGGTGGTGGCGGGCGCCAGGTCGTAGTCGAGCGTTGCATACAGTGTGCGGTTCTTGCTCCACACCTGATCGATGAAGGAGTGGCTGTCGTCTTCATCGACGATGGCGCGTCCGCGCAGGGTACCTTCCGCGTTCAGGGGCGTGCTGATGTCGACCTGGGCGCCATAGTGGTCCCAGGAACCGGCGCGCCCCGTCAGCGTGATCGCGCGTGTGGCCAGCGGGCGCTTGCGCACGAGGTTGACGGAACCGCCGGGGCTGCCCGTGCCAACGAGCATGCTGGAAGCGCCGCGCAGCACTTCCAGGCGGTCGTAGATGACCATGTTTTCCTGGCCCCAGTTACCCAGCGCATAGGTGTTGCGGTCGATCGGCACACCGTCGTATTGCCACTGGTCGATCTGGAAGCCGCGCGCCGTGATGACCACGCCCGGGCCCACGCCATGCACTCCCACCACGCCGGTGACGTTGTTGACAGCTTCGCGCAAGTCCGTGATGCCCTGGTCGTCCAGGCGCTGGCGCGTCAGCACGCTGACCGATTGCGGGATGTCCTTCATCGCCTGTTCACCCTTGCCGATGCTGATCTTGCGCGCCGTGTAGGAACCGCTGCCTTCCGTGGTGGCGCCTTGCTCGGCCTGGCCGACGATGGTAATCGAGGGCATGGTGCGCTCGGCCGCCGAGGCGGCACTGGCCGCCGCCGTGGGGGCGGACGCCGGCGCGGCCACCAGCACGTAGCCGGTGGACGTCTTGCCGATGGCATAGCCGCTGCCGCGCAGCAGCATGGCGAAGCCGTCGTCGATGGCGTAGCTGCCTTGCAGGCCGGCCGTCTGCAGCCCCTGTACCTTGGCCGCGTCGATGACGATGGACACGCCCGCCTGCTGTGCATAGCGGTTCAGGGCGCCGGCCAGCGGGCCGGCGGGAATGGCGTAGCTGGCGACCGCCGGCACGGCCTGGGCGGCTGCCTGGGCATGCAGGGCCGCGCCAGCGAGCAGCATGGCCGCCAGGGCCAGCGGGCGCAGACGCGTGCGCAGGGTGTTCGGGGAGGAAACGGCAACGACTTGAGCGTACATGGTGACAGCCTTTTTTGAATGATCTCAGCTGCCTTGACGCGCGAGATGCGCCAACACGAACCTGCGTGGAAAATTATTTTTTTGCGGTGCCAGTGCTTGGCGCGTCGACCATCACCAGGTAGCGCGTCAGCATGCGGATGCGCAGTTGCGGGAAATTGTCGATCAACAGCTGCAGCGCCTTGTCCGTGTCGTCCAGCGGCAGCACGGCCGCCACGCGGATGCCGGCGATCTGCGCGCGGTCGTAATGCAGCTGGCCGGGACGGTGGCGCGCCAGCTCGTCGAGCACCTCGGCCAATGGCTGGTCGTCGACCACCAGCTGGTGCGCGTGCCACGCTTGCTGCACGCTGACCGCATCGATGGTTGTTAGCGGTCCGACGCCATCGCCCGTGATGCGCGTGCGCTGACCCGCCCGCACCACGACGGCAGGATGTTGCGGCACCTGCGCCGATACTTTCGACTCCAGCATGTTCAGGATGGTGGCGCCGTCTTCCCGGCGCACGCTAAAGCGCGTGCCCAGCGCGCGGATCGCCGCCTGCCTGCTATCGACGATGAAGGGGCGCTGCGCATCCTTGGCGACGTCGACGAGGATGTCGCCACGCACCAGTTCCACGTGCCGCTCGCCCGCAGTAAAGCGCACGTTGACGGCGCTGCCGCCGGCCAGGGTGATCCGGCTGCCGTCGGCCAGGATGTGCGACTGCCATTGCCCTGTGGGGCTGCGCAGGTCGGCCAGCAGGTAGGCGGGGCGCTCGCTGGCGACCATGGCCGTGCCCAGCACCAGCACGGCAACGGCACTGGCGGCGGCCAGCTGGCGCATGCGCTGGCGGGGACGATCGGGGGCGATGGCGGCCAGGGCGGCTCGCGCGGGGCGGTGGTCGCCGCCGGCCGGCTCGCGCACGGCGTGCAATTGGCGCAGCAGGTTTTCCATGCCGGCCGCTGCGTTCGCGTGCAGCGGGTCGGCCGCCTTCCATGCGGCGAAGCCGGAGCGTGCCTGTTCGCGCTCGGCCGGGTCGTCGGCGCTCAGGCGCACGATCCACTGCGCGGCCTGTTCGGCTGCCGCGTCGGTGCGCGCGCCCTTCATGCCGCCATGGCCGGGCAGGCGTGGCGGCAGGCCAGCAAGGCTTGCACCAGGTATTTTTGCACCATGCGCGTGGAGACGTCCAGCTGCGCGGCGACGGCGGCCTGCGGCTGCTCTTCCAGGTAGTGCAGCAAGAAGGCGTCGCGTGCCCTGGCGGACAAGCCGGCCAGCGCCGTGGCGATCTGCCCGAGCGCCTGCACGGCCATCAGGATCTCGTCCGGCGACGGCGCGCCGGGCAGGCTGTCGGCCAGCAGGGCCAGTTCCGCCAGGTAGCTGCGTTCAAGTACCTGCCGGCGCGCGCGGTCGAGCAGCAAGCGCTTCGCCGTGGTGGACAGATAGGCGCGCGGCTCGCGCATGCCGAACAGGGCGTCGCGCGAGGCGATGATGCGCACGAACGTGTCTTGTGCCACATCGGCCGCGCCATGCGGACAGCTGAGCTTTTTGCGCAGCCAGCCCACCAGCCAGCCATGATGCTCGCTGTAGAGCGACTGCACTTGCTGTTGCAGGCTGGACTGAATGGCGGACATGGGGAATGAATAATATAAATGAGAATTATTCTCATTGTAAGCGCCAGCGGCGTCTCGCCACAATCCCCGATTGCATGCGGAGGTGGCGGGTGTTGCGCGCAGGCCGCATGCGCGGTAGCCGGAAATGAAAAAACCCGCCGCTGCACGGGACAGGGCGGGCTCATCAATGCTGCAAATTCTTGGTGGTGATAGGTGGACTTGAACCACCGACCCCAGCATTATGAATGCTGTGCTCTAACCAACTGAGCTATATCACCAAACAGACCGGTCAGACCGGATGCTGGTTTTGACCAGGTGAAACCTGATCGATGTTCTTTGGTGGTGATAGGTGGACTTGAACCACCGACCCCAGCATTATGAATGCTGTGCTCTAACCAACTGAGCTATATCACCCAACAGCCGAGCATTATCCAGTCTTCCGATTTCCTTGTCAATGCTGGCGCAAAAAAATGTGCGGATTTTTCACGCGCCAGGGCAGGCATGATTATTTTTGTAACGGCGCCAGCAATGGCTGGATCTGCGCCAGCATGACCGAGGCCGGATCAGTACTCAGGCAATCGATGACGATGCGCTCCGGCATGGAGCGCAGCCTAAGTCGAGCCTAGCGCTTGGCCAGTTGTTGTGTGGCGACGCTTATGTCAGCAAAGGGACGATTTGTGCCAGCATGGCGCTGGCCGGATCAGCACTCAGGCAATCGATGACGATGCGTTCCGGCATCGAGCGCAGCCAGGTCAGCTGCCGTTTGGCCAGCTGGCGCGTGGCGATGATGCCCGTCTCGCGCAAGGTGGCGCGGTCGATGCGGCCATCGAGATACTCCCAGGCCTGGCGGTAGCCCACGCAGCGCATCGAGGGCAGGCCCGGGTGCAGGTCGCCGCGCCGGCGCAGCTGTTCCACTTCATCGAGCAGGGCGTCGTCTTTCAGCATCAGGTCGAAGCGCGTGGCGATGCGCGCGTGCAGCACGGCGCGGTCGGACGGCTCCAGCGCGAACGATTGCAGCTGGAACGGCAGCACGGTCTTTTCGCGGCGGTCCAGCAGGGCCGACATGGGCTGGCCGGACAGGGCGATGATTTCCAGCGCGCGGCCGATGCGCTGCGCATCCTGCGGCGCCAGGCGCGCGGCCGTGACGGGGTCCTGCTCGGCCAGGCGCGCATGCATGGCGGGCCAGCCGATGGCGGCCGCGTCTTCTTCCAGCCGGGCGCGCAGCACCGGATCGGCGCCGGGCAAGTCGTCGAGGCCATCGGCCAGGCCCTTGAAGTACAGCATGGTGCCGCCGACGAGCAGCGGCAGCTTGCCGCGCGCGGAAATTTCCGCCACCAGGCGCAGGGTATCGTTGCGGAACTGGGCCACGGAATAGGCATCGAGCGGGTCGATGATATCGATCAGATGATGCGGTACCTGGGCCAGCTCTTCTTGCGACGGCTTGGCCGTGCCGATATCCATGCCGCGGTAGACGAGGGCGGAATCGACGGAAATGATCTCGGACGGGATCGCTTGCGCGATGGCCAGCGCACTGGCCGTCTTGCCGCTGGCCGTGGGGCCCATGATGGCGACGGCCAGGGGGAGATGTGGGGTGTTTTGCATGTTGACTCGTGTAAGGTGATGCGTAGGTCGGATGAGCGCAGCGTAATCCGACACTGCAGCGGCGGCATCGCGTCGGATTACGCTTGCGCTAATCCGACCTACCGTTTACTGGCCGCGCAGGAACAGCTTATCGAGCGCGTTGATCTCGACTTGCACCCACGTGGGCCGGCCATGGTTGCACTGGTCGGCGCGTTCCGTGCTCTCCATCTGGCGCAGCAGGGCGTTCATCTCCTGCACCGACAAGATCCGGTTGGCGCGCACGGCCGTGTGGCAGGCCAGGGTGCCCAGCAATTCGTTCTGGCGCTCGATCAGCACGCGCGAGCCGCCGTATTCGCGCACGTCGCGCAGCACGTCGCGCGCCAGGGTTTGCGCGTCCGCGTTCTTGAGCAGGGTCGGCACGGAGCGCACGGCCAGGGTGGTGGGCGACAGGGCGGCGATGTCGAAGCCCAGCGCTTTCAAGGTGTCCTGGTTTTCATTCGCCGTCGACACTTCGATGGCGTCCGCGTAGAACGTCACGGGGATCAGCAAGGATTGCACCTGCATGTCCTGGCCGGAGACCTGCGCCTGCAGCGCGTTTTTCAGCTGTTCGTACAGGATGCGCTCGTGCGCGGCGTGCATGTCGACCAGCACCAGGCCCTTGGTGTTCTGCGCCAGGATGTAGATGCCGTGCAGCTGGGCCAGGGCAAAGCCCAGCGGATATTCTTCGCGCGCCATCGCTTCGGGCGAGGCGATGTAGGGCTCCGCCTGGGTGACCGGCGAGTTGGCGGCACCTGCGCCGCCGCCGAACAGGGCGCCGTAGGCCGCCGTGTCCTGGGCCACGCCTGGCGCGTCGGCAAAGAAGGGGCGGGCCGCGCCGGGCGAGGCGGGCGCGAAGGTATTCGTAAATTGCGCGCCGAACGAGGTCTGCGTCTGCTCGCGGCGCCAGATACCGGGGCCGCCGTTAGCGGAACCGGCGTCGCCGCCCAGGGTGGAGGCGGCCGGCAGCGGTGCCGGCACGCTGCCGAACGCCGTGGCCGATGTCTGCGCCAGCGCGCGCTGCACCGCATGGAAGACGAACTGGTGCACGGAACGGCTGTCGCGGAAGCGTACTTCGATCTTCGACGGATGCACGTTGACGTCGACCAGGGCCGGGTCGAGGTCGAGCGCCAGCACGTACGACGGGAAGCGGTCGCCATGCAGCACGTCTTGATACGCCATGCGCACGGCGTGCACGAGCAGCTTGTCGCGCACGAAGCGCCCGTTGACGTAAAAGAACTGGCCGTCGGCGCGCGCCTTCGATGCCGTCGGCAAGCCGGCAAAGCCGTGAATGCGCAGGCTGCCGGCCGACTCGTCCAGCGCCAGGCGCGCTTCAGCGAAGTCGTTGCCCAGGATGTGGGCGCTGCGCTTGGCCAGTTCGCTGATATTCCACTGGTCGATGGTGCGGCCGTTGTGCGACAGCGAGAACGACACGTCGGGCCGCGCCAGCGCGATGCGGCGCACGACTTCGGCGCAGTGGCCGTACTCCGTCTGCTCGGATTTGAGGAATTTGCGCCGCGCGGGCGTGTTGAAATACAGGTCCTGCACGTCGACCGTGGTGCCGTGCGCGCCCGACGATGGCGAAACGCTGCCATTGTGCGAGCCGACGATTTCCCACGCATGGGCCGCATCCATCGTGCGCGACGTCACGGTAACGGCGGCCACCGAGGCGATCGAGGCCAGCGCCTCGCCCCGGAAGCCCAGGGTGCCCACGTTTTCCAGGTCGTGCAGCGATGCGATCTTCGAGGTGGCGTGGCGCGCCAAGGCCAGCGGCAGCTGGTCTTTGTCGATGCCGCGCCCGTTGTCGGTGATCGCGATGCGTTTCACGCCCCCTTCTTCCAGCCGCACCGTGATCTGCGTGGCGCCCGAGTCGAGCGCGTTTTCCAGCAGCTCCTTGACCACGGCCGACGGCCGCTCGACCACCTCGCCGGCGGCGATTTGCGAAATCAACTGGTCAGGCAGGGCCTGGATCGGGCGGTGGGGCGTGATGGGAGCGTTCATGCCCTGATTATAACGGGTTCGCAAGGGGAGGCACTGCTGTGCTGATGCCTTAAACCCAAAACGAAGACTGGGGTCGTACCCTCAGGGTACGCCCCCGGAATTTGCCCTTCGGGGCGTTTTATTTTCCCACCTCCCTCACCGGTATCGGCGCATTGCACAGGTCGACGTGGCCGGCCGTGACCTTGCTCCACGGGCCGCCGCGATGGCGCTGGGCTTCCAGCACGGCCTGGTAGGCGGCGCTGTCGGTGCGCATCACTTCCAGGTTCACGCGTTGTTCCGGTGGCACGCTGGCGGCCAGGCGGATGGACTTGATCGGCACGTTTTTCTCGGGGCTGTCGTAAAAGCCCATGGGGGCCGTGCCGCGTGGCAGGGTGGACAGCAATGGCATGCCGGAGACGACCCGGCCGACGACCGTGATGTCGCGGTCCAGGTGGCGCGGCGACTGGCCGATGACGGCGTACAGCTCGGTGCCGCCGCCGCTGTCGCTGTCGCTGTCGCGGCCCACGCCCACGGTGGCATAGCAATGCGTGAGCCAGGCCGTGCCGGTTTTCGGGTCGCGCGCGGATGGAAAGCCGTTCGAATGGCCGACCTGCGGCGCATAGCCGTCAACGTCCGGCAGGCGCGTGAAGCTCTTGATGTTTTTCAATGGCACGGTGAATTCGCCGGGCAGGGTGCGCTGGGCGTGCTGGATGGGCTTGGGATGTTTCTCGTTCGGATCGCCCCACTGCGCCACCCAGTTGTCCTGCGCGCGCGTGATGGCCAGGCCGTCGTAATACTGTTCGGCCACCAGGGCCTTGATGTTGGCCACGTGCTTCGGTGCGAAGTCGGGCGCCAGTTCGATCACCACGCGGCCGGCGGGAATGTCCAGGTACAGGGTATTGTCCGGGTCCAGCGCACGCCAGTCGGACGGTTTCGAGGCCTTGATCACGTCGGCCAAGGTTGCCTTGGCGGGCAGTTCGGCGGGCGTCTTGATCTGGACAGGGGCCGCGTGGGCCGTCAGATGTGCAAGGCCCAGTACGGTGGCCATGGTCAGGCCGCTCAATGGGTGTCGATACATGTTTTCTCCTGGTGGGCGCGGGTTGCGCCGTGGAGAAAGTGTATACCGGAATGGCAATATTTCGTTGTAAAAACATTGCAGATGGTAATCCTGACAGTTGCCTGCCGATATGGCGTTTCCTTAACCTTTACTTAAAATGCCACATCGCCAAGGGCGCTGCCGAATTAATCACGAAATATCGGCCCGGGGACTGCCGTTGCGCTGGCCGGGTGGTGTATGATTCCGCCGCTACCTTTAGGGAAAAATATATGGATTTTGTGCAATTCCTCGACATGATCGTGCATGTCGACAAGACGCTGGGCCTCTTGATCGAGCAGTACGGTACTCTCGTGTATGCGGTGCTGTTTGCCATTATTTTTTGCGAGACAGGCCTCGTGGTGCTGTTTTTCTTCCCTGGGGATACCTTATTGTTTATCGCCGGCGCGTTTTGCGCGACGGGACAGATGCACCTGGGCTTGCTGATCGCCTTGCTGGTGACGGCCGCCGTCACGGGCAACACGCTCAATTACTGGATAGGCGAGGCCATCGGGCAAAGGGTGTTTACCCACGATTACCGCTGGATCAACAAGGATGCCATGCGCCGCACGCATGAATTCTTTGAAAAGCACGGCGGCAAGACCATCATCCTGGCCCGTTTCGTGCCGGTGGTGCGCACCTTCGCCCCGTTCGTGGCCGGCATTTCCGACATGACGCATGCGCGCTTCCAGATGTACAACGTGACGGGCGCCCTGTTGTGGGTGGTCGGTCTGGTGACGGCGGGCTACTTCTTCGGCAATATTCCGTGGATCCGCGACCACCTGACCTTGATCGTGCTGATCGGTGTCGGCGCCGCCGTCGTGCCGGTGGTACTGGGCGGCTTGTGGAAACTCTACAAGCGCATGGTCGGCAAGTCGGCGTAAGGCCGCATGGATCCGGGGCAAGCGCGCTGCGGCACAGCCCGCAGCCGGCCCCGGATCCCGTTTTTCTCTGCGTTGTTTCTGTTTTACGTCTGCGCTGATTCAAGTTTTGTTGCTTTCCAGCCGTAAACCAGAAGGTATTCTCACTTTCTGGATTTCCATGCGACATTTGAGCGCCCTGTTAGCTTGCAGCCTTGCCGCGATGGCGGCCATGGCAAGCGCCAAAGATGCCCCCGCTTCGGCGAGCGCGGCCGCCTCCGCGCCGATGTCGGCGTCGGCGCGCGCGGCCGCCATGAAAACCCTGACCGAATCGGTGAAGGGCAAGGAGGCCAAGGCGCCTGTCGTCGTCGCGCCCACGGCGCGCGAGAAGGAAGAAGCGGCCGAAGTCGACCTGTCCGAACGCATCGCGGCGCGCCTGGCGGAAATGCGCGCCACCCAGGCGGCCCGCGCCGCCGCCCGCGCCAAGCGCGCCGCCGTGGTGAAGGCCGCGCCGCCGCCACCGCCGCCCGTGGCGCGCGGCACGCACTGGTCGTACGAAGGCGACAGCGGTCCGGCCAACTGGAGCAAGATCAATGTCGACTGGGCCAAGTGCGGCAATGGCAACCGCCAGTCACCGATCGATATCCGCGACGGCATGAAGGTGGAACTCGAGCAGATCAGCTTTGACTACCATCCGTCGTCGTTCAATGTGGTCGACAACGGCCACACGGTGCAGGTGGGCGTGAGCGGCGGCAATTACATCACGGTGCAGAACCGCATGTTCGAGCTGCAGCAATTCCATTTCCATCGTCCGTCCGAAGAGCGCATCAATGGCAAGGCATTCGAAATGGTGGTGCACCTGGTGCACCGCGATGCGGAAGGCCGGCTGGCGGTGCTGGCGCTGCTGCTGGAGCGGGGCGCGCCGCAAGCGACCATCCAGACCGTGTGGAACAACCTGCCGCTGGAAAAATTCGAGACCATGCAGCCGACCATTTTGCTCGACCCGGCCGAGATGCTGCCGGCGCGGCGCGACTACTACACGTATATGGGATCGCTGACTTCGCCGCCGTGCAGCGAGGGCGTGCTGTGGCTGGTGATGAAGCAGCCGGTGCAGGCGTCGCCGGCGCAGATGGCGCTGTTCAGCCGTTTGTATCCGCTCAATGCGCGCCCGGTGCAATCCGGTAACGGACGCATCATCAAGGAATCCAACTAAGCGAATTCCAGGCGCTGGCGGCCGGTCCATTCGGCGCCGGCGGCCAGCAGGTCGGGCTGGATCAGGGCAGGCTCGATGCAGATGAAGCGCTGGTACTCGTCGTCGCCCAGGTCGGGCAGGGCGGCCGCGTCCTGCGCGCCGGGGTTCCACACGACGGCATCCGTGAAGCCCTGCTGCTCCAGGCGCAGCGTATGGCGGCCGGACTGCAGGGTCAGGGCGCCCGGCAACTGGTAATAGATGCGGTCCAGCTTGTCCGAAAATTGCAGCTCCTCTTCCGCCTGCAAGGCATCTTGCGGCGTCTCGTCCGAATAGCGCACGCGCTGCAGGCCGCCAACGCGGGCCTCGCTCAATCGATCGATCGCAAAATAGCTGTGCAGGGCGGCCGAGAACGGAAACGCCTGTTCGCCCGTGTTGTGCACGGACAGGTGCAGTTCCAGCGATTGGCCTTGCACCGCCACGCGCAGGCGCAGGGTGAAGGCCCAGGGCCAGCTGGCGGCGATCGCCTCCGGCAGGTCCGTGTGCTGCAGGATGAATTGCGCCCACGCGGTGCCATCGGCGTCGCCCGTCGATTCCAGCTGCCAGGTCGCCACGCGCGCAAAGCCATGGCGCATGCCTGTGCCGCGCGCGCCGAACTGGGGGAAGATCACGGGCACGCCGCCCCGGATGGCGCGGCTGCCGTCGAGGGCGGAATCGCGGCTGCAGAACAGGCGCTCCTGGCCATCGCTGGTTTGCCACGAGACCAGGTGGCCGCCGTACAGGGTGACGGTCGCCTGCGCGCCATCGGCGGCGCGGATGGTCACGGCCGGCAACTGGCCAAAGGTGCTGTTGCTCATGCTAGGCTTTCATGTCAGGTCAAACGGCTTTTCGCCAGCGGCGGATTCTTCGCAAAATAATTCTTGATGCCCGTGACGATGGCGTCGGCCATCTGGTCCTGGTAGCCGTTGTCGGTCAGCTTGGCTTCTTCCTCCGGATTCGAGATGAAGGCCGTCTCGATCAGGATGGACGGGATGTCGGGGGCTTTCAGCACGGCGAAGCCGGCCTGCTCGACGGAACCCTTGTGCAGGCGGTTGATGCCGCCGATTTCTCGCAGCACGGCCTTGCCCAGCTTCATGCTGTCATTGATCTGCGCCGTCGTCGACAGGTCGAGCAGCACGCTGGCCAGCTGCTTGTCGTGGTTCTTCACGTTCACGCCACCGATCAGGTCGGCCTGGTTTTCCTTGTTGGCCAGCCAGCGCGCGGCCGTCGAGGTGGCGCCCTTTTCGGACAGCACGAAGACGGACGAGCCGCGCGCCGTCGGCTGGATGAATGCGTCGGCGTGGATCGAGACGAACAGGTCGGCCTGCACCTTGCGCGCCTTTTCCACGCGCATGCCCAGCGGGACGAAAAAGTCGGCGTCGCGCGTGAGCATGACGCGCATGTTCGGCTGCAATTCCAGCTTGGTCTTCAGGCGTTTGGCGATGGCCAGCACCACGTCTTTTTCGCGGCTGCCACGGCTGCCCATGGCGCCCGGGTCTTCGCCGCCGTGGCCGGGGTCGAGCGCGATGGTAATCATGCGCACCACTTTCTGGCCCGGCAGGGGACGTGCTTCGGGGCGCTGTTCCGGACGCAGTTCGGGCACGGGCGGCACGGTGGGCGCCGGCGGCGGCGTCACGGCGGCCACGGGCGGCTTGCCGCTCTCGGGCAGCGGCAGCGCGGGCGGCGGCGTATGCGTGTCGGCCATAGGCGGCTTGGCCGGGTCGCTCGACCAGTCGCCCTTTTCGATCATCTGCGCGATCAGGTCCGGCTCGCGCACGGGATACAGGTCGAAGATCAAACGGTGGTTGTAGGAGCCGGCCGGCGGCAGGGTAAACAGCTGCGGCGTGACTTCCTCCTTCAGGTCGAACACGAGGCGCACGACATTGGGCCGGTTCTGGCCCACGCGCACCTGCTTGATGTACGGGTCGTTCGACTGGATCTTCGCCACCAGGCCCTTCAAGGTGGGATTGAGTTCCAGCCCTTCGATGTCGACCACCAGCCGTTCCGGATCCTTGACGATGAAGTGGGTCGCCTTGAGGATGCTGTCGTTTTCCAGGGTGACGCGCGTGTAGTCCTCGGCCGGCCAGACGCGCACGGCGAGAATTTGCGCCGCCATCGCCGACATGGGCGCGAACACGGACAACAGCAGGGTGCCGCCGGCCTTGAGCACCGTGCGCCGGGTGATGGGCGAGGAGATCAAAGGTTCGGGGCGAATTTGAGACGGTGAAGGCATGACAGACCCAATTCAGAAGACGCTTGCAATTCTACATCACGTCCTGTACCCGCAACGTTCAAATAAATATTCAGGTCGGCCGGCGGCAGCACCGGTTCGGCTTTCTCCGGCCATTCGACGATGCAGATATTGCGCCCGTCGAAGTCTTCGCGGAAGCCCGCGTCGAGGAATTCCTCGGCGCTGCCCATGCGGTACAGGTCGAAGTGGATGACGTTGACGCTCTGGCCGTCGAGCTGCACCGTGTACGGTTCGGACAAGGTGTAGGTGGGACTTTTGACGTGGCCCGCGTGGCCGGCCGCGTGCAGCAGGGCGCGCGTGAGGGCCGTCTTGCCGGCGCCCAGGTCGCCGTGCAGGTAGATCGCCAGGCCCGGCGCCAGCGCGCGCGCCAGCGCGGCGCCCAGCGCGGCGGTGCCGGCTTCGTCGTGGAGGTGGGCTGTGAAGTGTTCGGTCATGATCTTCGGTATCGCATAAAATGGAGGCTGCTGTCATTGTAACCGCCCGCGCGCCTGCCGTTTTCCGTAAAGTCCCCTATGTCCGCCACCACCACCGATCTCGCCGTCCTGGCGCGCACCATTAAAGAATGGGGGCGCGAGCTGGGTTTTGCCGAGGTGCGCATCGCCGACGTGGACCTGTCGCACATGGAAGCGCCGTTGCAGGCCTGGCTCGATGCAGGGTATCACGGCGAAATGGATTACATGGCCAGCCACGGCATGAGGCGCGCCCGCCCGGCCGAACTGGTGCCGGGCACGGTGCGCGCCATCAGCGCGCGCATGAACTACCTGCCGCCGGCATTGGGCCCTGACTGGCGCGCGCACGAGGCGGCGCGCGACGCCGACCCCGCGGCGGCCGTGATCTCCGTGTATGCGCGGGGCCGCGACTATCACAAGGTGATGCGTTCGCGCCTGCAGCAGCTGGCCGACCGCATCAAGGGCGCGATCGGCGATTTCGGCTACCGCGTCTTCAGCGATTCGGCGCCCGTGATGGAAGTCGAGCTGGCGCAAAAGGGCGGCCTGGGCTGGCGCGGCAAGCACACTTTGCTGATCAACCGCCAGGGCGGTTCTTTCTTTTTCCTCGGCGAGATCCTCATCGACGTGCCGCTGCCCGTCGACCCGCCGGAGACCCCGCGCTGCGGCCAGTGCTCGGCGTGCATCACGGTGTGCCCGACGCAAGCCATCCTGGGGCCGTACCAGCTCGACGCGCGCCGCTGCATCTCCTACCTGACGATTGAGCTGAAGGGCGCGATTCCCGTCGAGATGCGTCCCCTGATCGGCAACAAGGTGTACGGCTGCGACGATTGCCAGACCGTCTGCCCGTGGAACAAGTTCGCCCAGCGCGCCGTCGTGCCCGACTTCGACGAGCGCCACAGCCTGGGCAGCGCCGGCATGGTGGAGCTGTTCGCCTGGACGGAAGAGGAATTCAACCGCCGCATGGAAGGCAGCGCGATCCGCCGCATCGGCCACGAACGCTGGCTGCGCAACCTGGCCGTCGGCATGGGCAACGCGGCCGCCAAGGCCCGGGGCCAGGCCGACATCGTCGCGGCCCTGCTGTCGCGCCGCGCGCATCCGTCGGCCATCGTGCGCGAGCACGTCGAATGGGCGCTGGCGCTGCACGGCATCGCCTAGCGTTTTTTAAACCTGCTTCAGGCGCAGCGCCGACCACTCGCTGTCGATGGCGATCATCGCCACGCTATCGAGTCCCATTGTTTGCGCAAAACTGCGGATATCGTCTCGGTGGATGTCGCTGCCCGCTTTTATGCCACCCTTGCGGTAGGCCACCCAGACCGCGCCGCCGGGCGCCAGGCGCGCCTGCGCCGCTGGCAGGAACCGCTCCAGTTCCGCGCGGCTGCGCGCGAACAGCAGTAGCCAGTCGGCGTTCTCTCCTTCGCTCACCCGCCGTTTGGCCGGCAACTGCGCCAGCAGGGCGGCATGCTCGCCGCCGTCATTGAGCACGGCCAGGGCTCTGGCATTTTTCACAACCATTTTTTCAGCAACAGTTTTTTCAGGCATGGCATGGGCGTGTCGATTGGGAAAAGACGAGCATAGCAAATTTCTCCTTGACTTATCGATATATCGTTATAAAATGGCGATACCTACTAACGATATATCTTTAAAGAGAAAACATGAGAAACTCACACCACGCAGAACACGGCCATTGCGGCCAACATCACTATCACCATCAAGGCGGGCATCGCCACGAACACCATCACGAATACATCATGCACGGCCGCGGCCCGCGCGGCTTCGACGAGCGCGGCGACGGCATGGGCCATGGCGGCCCCGGTGGCCGGGGCGGGCGCGGCGAACGGGCCGAGCGCGTCTTCGGGCGCGGCGACCTGCCGCTGATCGTGCTGGCGCTGATCGAAATCAGCCCCCGTCACGGCTACGAAATCATCAAGGCCATCGAAGAGCGTTGCGGCGGCGCGTATGCCCCCAGCCCCGGGGCCGTGTATCCGACCTTGACCTTGCTGGAAGAGCAGGACCATGTGACGTCCTCCGAAAGCGCCAGCGGCAAGAAGCTCTACACGATCACGGAGCTGGGGCGCGCGTATCTCGACGAGAACCGCGCCCAGGTGGACGGCATCCTGGCCCGCCTCGACATGTTTGCCCGCGTCCAGGCGCGCAACGCCTTGCCCGAGCGCGTGCGCCAGGCCATGCACACCCTCAAGCATGCGCTGTTGCTGAACAAGACCAATTGGAGCGAAGCGGAAGCCGAGCGCGTGTCCGCCGTGCTGGAACAGGCGGCGAACGCCATCGTCGACGGCCACTGAGCCCACTTTACAAGGACAAGCAATGACTACTGCCTCACCTGCAACACCACGTCCGCATGCCATCGAGCGCGTGCGGCATGACTTGAAACTGCGCGTGCTCACCGTCGTGCGTACCGAACAGCTGACGCCGCACATGCGCCGCATCACACTGGCGGGCGACGACCTGGACGGCTTTGTCTCGCCCGCGCACGACGACCACGTGAAACTGTTCTTCCCCGCGCCGGGCCAGACGACGCCCGTGTTTCCCGTGCTGGGCAATGGCGCCAATCCCATCCAGTATGCGGAAGGGCCGCGCCCCATCGCCCGCAACTACACGCCGCGCCGCTACGACGCCGAACGGCGCGAGCTGGAAATCGACTTCGTGCTGCATGGCGACGGGCCTGCATCGTTGTGGGCGGCGCAAGCGGCGCCCGGCCAGACCCTGGGCGTGGGCGGGCCGCGCGGCTCGATGCTGGTGCCGCTCGACTTCGACTGGTATGTGCTGGTGGGCGACCAGACGGCCTTGCCGGCCATCGCCCGCCGCCTGGAGCAGCTGCCGGCCACGGCGCGGGCCATCGCCGTGATCGAGATCGTCGAAGACGGCGAGCAGATCGCGCTCGAGTGCGCGGCGCAGCTGGACGTGCGCTGGGTGGCACGCAATGGCCGCCAGGGTCCGCTGCTGCTCGACGCCTTGCGCCAGATCGCGCTGCCGTCAGAGGGAGACGGCTACGTGTGGGTGGCGTGCGAGCACGCGCAGGTGCAGGGTTTGCGCGGGCATTTTATCGACGCCGGCGTGCCGAAGCAGCATCTGCATGTGGCCAGTTACTGGAAGCATGGGGCGGCGGAGCACCATGAGCATCACGATGCGTGATGGGGGTGGTGGTGGTGTCGGGTTACGCGCTTTGCGCTAACCCGACCTACGCCGACCTACGTTGCAATATACGGCGTAGGCTGGATTAGCGGCGCGCCAGCGCCGCGTAATCCAACGTTACCGCCATTACTTCAACAACCCCGCCAGCTCCACCGCCGTCTTGACCTGCATCTTGTCGAAGATATGCGCGCGGTGGACTTCCACAGTGCGCATGCTGATGCCCAGCTTGTCGGCCACCACCTTGTTCATCTTGCCCGCCAAAATCAGGTCCAGCACTTCGCGTTCGCGCGTCGACAGGGTGGCCAGGCGCGCGTGCACGGCGGCCAGTTCGCCCGCCTGGCGCGAGTTGGCCAGGCCCTGCTGCACGCGGTCCATCAGGTCGTTGTCGTTGAACGGCTTTTCAAAGAAATCGAAGGCCCCCCGTTTCAGGCTGTCGACGGCCATCGGCACGTCGCCGTGGCCGGTAAGGAAAATTACGGGCAGGCGCGCCGTCAGGTCGCGCTTGACCAGCTGGTCGAACAGGGCGATGCCGTTCATGTCGGGCATGCGCACGTCGAGCAGCACGCAGTCGCCGGCGGCGTCGAAGCCGCCGTCGAGGCTATCGAGAAATTGCTGGGCGCTGGCGTAGCTGCGCGCCTCGATGCTGCGCGAGGCGGCCAGCCAGGAGAGGGAGTCGCGCACGACTTCTTCGTCGTCGATGATGTGTAGCATGGTGTCTCCGGCTTGTCGGTTATTCGTTATTCGTTATTGCCTGGTGCGGCGCGCGGCGCGGCCGGCACGCTGAAGGTAAAGATGGTACCGCCAGCGGGGTTGGCGCCGAAGGTCAGCGCGCCGCCGTGAAATTCGATGGCGGTGCGGCAGATGTTCAGGCCCATGCCCATGCCTTCGGACTTGGTCGAGAAAAACGGCGAAAACAGCCGCTCGGCCACGTCCACCGGGATGCCGTGGCCATGGTCAATCACGTCCACCGTCACCATGCCTTGCTGCGCGTCGTGGCTGGCCCGCAGACGCATGATACGCCGTCCGGGCGCCGCATCCTGCATGGCCTCGATGGCGTTGCGCGTCAGGTTCAGCAGCACTTGCTCGATCATCACGGGGTCGGCGCGCAGCAGCGGCAGGTCCGGCGGCAGCTCTTCCTGGATGGTGACATAGTATTTGCGCGCCTGCAGGTCGATCAGCGCGCGGATGCCGTCGATCAGAGTGCGCAGGGCGATATCCTGGCGCTGCGGTTCGCTCTTGCGCACGAAATCGTGCACGCTGCGGATGATCTGGCCGGCCCGCTGCGCCTGCGCGCTGGCCTGTTCCAGCGCCGGCTTCAGGGTGCCCGGATCGACGGGGGCGTCATGCTCGATGGCGCGGCGGATCAAATTCAAGGCCCCTGTCGTGTAGCTGGAAATGGCCGCCAGCGGCTGGTTCAGTTCATGCGCCAGCATCGACGCCAGCTCGCCCATGGTGGCCAGGCGCGAGCTCGTTTGCAGTTTTTCCTGCTGCTGGCGATTGAGCTCCTCGACCCGCTTGCGGTCCGAGATATCAAGCACGGAACCCATCCAGCCCGTCTGCTGGCCGTTCTTGTCCACCAGCGGCGCTTCGAAGATCAGCACGGGCACGCGCGTGCCGTCCGGGCGCTGGAAATAGGTTTCGAACTGCGGCGTGGGATTGCCGGCCAGGGCCTTGACGAAGCGCTGCTGGTATTCCTCCAGCGCTTCGGGCACCCAGTAGGGCATGGGCGGCAGACGGCCCAGGATTTCCTCGGGCGGATAGCCGACGATCTGGCAAAACGCGGGATTCACGTAGGTGACCCTTCCTTCCAGGTCGCGCGCGCGCATGCCCGTCACCAGCGAGTTTTCCATCGCCGTGCGGAACAGCATCTGCTGGCGCAGCGCGCCCTCGGCCACCAGGCGGCGCGAAATATGCCGCCACAGGGCCAGCAAGCTCCACAGCAAACCCAGCGACAGGGCGATGACGGAGCCGACCAGCAGATTGGGCAGCAGCTTGGGCTGGCTTTTCACGCTGTCGGTAAACAGGGTGATGGTGGCGCCAGGCACGTCGAGCGCGCGCTTGTGCGTGTACACGCCGTGGCCGGGACCGGCGGCGGCGCGCCGCGCCAGCACCTTGTCGTCGCGGTCGATCAGCGAAATCTGGTTATCCTGGGCGAACCACCACGGCACCATTTCATCGAGCAGGCTGCTGATCTGATAGGTGGCCACCAGGCTGCCCACGTAGCGCTGGCCATCGAACAGGGGCTGGTGGTAATCCATCAGCATGGCGCCCGGCGGCGCGTCGGGAAAGCCCGTCTGCTGCGAAGGCTGGGCGTATTGGCCCCGGTGCAGGCGGCGCGCATTGTCGGCCGCCATCAGCGAGGCCGGCGCAAACGACAGGGCGTGCGGCAGCTTGTTGTCGCTGGTGGCCAGTACCTTGCCGCTCGTGTCGAGCCACAGCACGCGCTGCAATTCGCGGCCATTGCGCAGCATCTGCTGCAGCCGTTCGTGCACTTTTTCCGCCGACAGGGAGCCGCTGGCGATGTCCACGCCCAGGTTGAACAGGCTTTCCTCGTTGCGCGCCAGCTGGAAGCGGATGGTCTGTTCCACCCACAGCGTATCGGCGATCAGCTGCTCCTGGCGCTCGTTGCTTTCCATCTGGCGTGCCTGCCAGGGCAGCCAGAACAGGATGGACAGGAACAGCAGCAGCAGGATGACGGGCAGCAGCCAGCGCATCGGACTCGATAGCTTGAAGCGGCGCGCAAGGGTGGGGGGAGTCGGCATGGCTGGCAGGGTAGCGGCTTATCGGGAACCGGCTATTGTGGTTAACCACAATAGCCGAGGCAGTTTCTTTGGCACAATATCCAAGTAGACAAATAATAAAGTTTTTCTAAAAACCACTCAGGAGACAAAAATGCAGATGAAAACCATGTTCGTCGCGCTGTGCGCGGCCATCGGCACCACCGCCGGCGTCCACGCTTACGCGCAAGCCCCCATCGTCATCAAGTTCAGCCACGTCGTGGCGACGGACACGCCGAAAGGCCAGGCCGCAGAACGCTTCAAGCAACTGGCCGAAAAAGCCACGAATGGCAAGGTCAAGGTCGAACTGTACCCGAACAGCCAGCTGTACAAGGACAAGGAAGAACTCGAAGCGCTGCAGCTGGGCGCCGTACAGATGCTGGCGCCGTCGCTGGCCAAGTTCGGCCCGCTGGGCGTGAAGGAATTCGAAGCGTTCGACCTGCCCTACATCTTCCCCACCAAGACGGCGCTGTACAACGTCACCGAAGGCGAAATCGGCAAGAGCCTGCTGAAAAAGCTTGAGCCCAAGGGTATCACGGGCCTGGCCTACTGGGACAATGGCTTCAAGGTGATGTCGGCCAACAAGCCGCTGCATACCCCGGCCGACTTCAAGGGCCTGAAAATGCGCATCCAGTCGTCGAAGGTGCTTGACGCGCAAATGCGCGCGCTGGGCGCCAACCCGCAAGTGCTGGCCTTCTCGGAAGTGTATCAGGCGCTGCAGACGGGCGTGGTCGACGGCACGGAAAATCCGCCATCGAATATGTACACGCAAAAGATGCATGAAGTGCAAAAGCACGTGACCGTGTCCAACCACGGCTACCTGGGCTATGCCGTCATCGTCAACAAGAAATTCTGGGACGGCTTGCCGCCCGATATCCGCACGCAGCTGGAAAAAGCCATGCGCGAGGCGACCACGTTTGAAAAAGCCATTGCCCAGCGCGACAACGACCAGGCCCTCGAGGCCATCAAGAAAGCGGGCAAGACGCAGATCTACACGCTGACGGTGCAGGAACAGGCCGAGTGGCGCAAGGCGCTGGCGCCCGTGCAGAAGGCCATGGAAGGGCGCATCGGCAAGGATCTGATCTCGGCCATCAACAAGGAAAGCGCGAAGTAAGCATTGAGCGCGCCGCGCCGCCTGGCGCGGCAGGCAGGGCATCCCTGCCAGTCCGTTTGAACGACTCCCGCGCGTCCTGCGCGGGAGTGCGTGCACCCGCATTCTTTGAAAGTCCACCATGAAATTTCTGGATCACCTGGAAGAGTGGCTGATCGCGACCCTGATGGGCGCGGCCACCTTCATCATCTTCGTCGCGGTCGTGCACCGCTACCTGGCAGGCTTGCCGATTCCGGGCCTGCAAGACTTCCTGATTCAAATCAACACCAGCTGGGCCCAGGAACTGTGCATCTACATGTTCGTCTGGATGGCCAAGTTCGGCGCCGCGTATGGCGTGCGCACGGGCATCCACGTGGGCGTCGACGTCCTGATCAACCGCATGAACCCCCGCTGGCGCGACCGCTTCATCGTCTTCGGCCTGGCCGCCGGCGCCCTGTTTACGGGCATCGTCGGGACACTTGGCGCCAGCTTCGTGTGGTCGATCGGCCACACGGACCAGACCTCGGCCGACATGGAAGTGCCGATGTGGCTGGTCTACCTGGCCGTGCCGCTCGGTTCCTATCTGATGTGCTTCCGCTTCCTGCAGGTGATGGTGCATTTCATCAAGACGGGCGCCTTGCCAAAACACGACCACTCGCACGTCGAGGGCCTGGAAGATGAACTGACGGCAGAAGAAAAAGGAGCCAAGGCATGAACGCGCTGATTATTTTTGTGCTGCTGCTGGCGCTGATGCTGACCGGCATGCCGATCTCCATCTCGCTGGGCCTGACGGTATTGACGTTCCTGTTCACCATGACCAGCGTGCCCATCGAATCGGTGGCCCTGAAGATCTTCACGGGTATCGAGAAGTTCGAAATCATGGCCATCCCGTTCTTCATTTTGGCGGGAAACTTCCTCACGCATGGCGGGGTGGCGCGGCGCATGATCAATTTCGCCAGCTCCATGGTCGGCCACTGGCATGGCGGCCTGGCGCTGGCCGGCGTGATGGCGTGCGCGCTGTTTGCGGCCGTCTCCGGCTCGAGCCCCGCCACCGTCGTGGCGATCGGCTCCATCATCCTGCCGGCCATGGTCAAGCAGGGCTATCCGCGCGGTTTCGGCGCCGGCGTCATCACGACTTCGGGCGCGCTGGGCATTCTGATCCCGCCCTCTATCGTGATGGTGATGTATTCCGTCAGCACGAACACGTCCGTGGGCAAGCTGTTCATGGCGGGCGTGATTCCCGGCATGATGCTGGCCATGCTGCTGGGCCTGACCACGTGGTTTTTGGCGCGCAAGCACAACTATCCGCGCATGCAGAAGGCCAGCTGGGGCGAGCGCTTCGTCACGTTCAAGAAGAGCGCCTGGGGCCTGCTGCTGATCGTCATCGTCATGGGCGGCATCTATTCGGGCGCCTTCACGCCCACGGAAGCGGCCGCCATGGCTGCCGTGTACGCCTTCATCATCGCCGTCTTCGTCTACAAGGACTTGAAGATCAAGCAAGTGGGCAAGGTCTTGCTCGATTCGGCCGCCATGTCGGCGATGCTGTTGTACATCATCACGAATGCCGTGCTGTTCTCGTTCCTGATGACCAGCGAGAACATCCCGCAAGCGATGGCCGAATGGATCACGGGCAAGGGCCTGGGCGTGATCAGCTTCTTGCTGGTGGTCAACGTACTGTTGTTGTTGGCTGGTAACGTCATGGAGCCGTCGTCCATCGTGCTAATCATGGCGCCGATCTTGTTCCCCGTCGCCATGAAGCTGGGCATCGATCCCGTGCACTTCGGCATCCTGATCGTGGTCAACATGGAAGTGGGCATGTGCCATCCGCCCGTGGGCTTGAACCTGTACGTGGCGTCCGGCATCACCAAGATGGGCATCTCGGAGCTGACCGTGGCCGTGATGCCATGGCTGCTGACGATGCTGGCCTTCCTGGGCTTGATTACCTACGTACCACAAATCTCGCTGTGGTTGCCAAATTTAATTTACAACTAAAACAGTTGTCCCCTTCATGGTGCAAAAAAAGTCGATCCTGCCGAACAAATGCGCTATGATGGGCAGCCTTAAGGGGAAACACGTATATGCATATGCGCCCCGGTAGCAAGGCTGAAATACAGAATTGGCAACAAGGTTAGTGGGGGAGTGGTCTATAAAAACGGTATTGATACCGGGGATATATTGAGGAGACACACGTTTCACAGAAGTTGTTGAGTCATAGCTGTCTGCGGCCACAAGCCGGCACCGGCGGACCCAAACGACCGGGAACGTGAAGCAATATTTGAAGCGCACCGACTGGTGCGCTTTTTTTTCGTGCGCAGGAAACGTCCGCCGGCACGCCCAAAGTCGGTGCATAATTCCCGTGGCGCGGTTTCCGGCGCCGGTAAGTTGCATATATGCCACACTTGAATAATGATCAGCAGATGAAAAAACAACAGGGCAGTGAACTGTTCAGCGCCATCGTGGCCGCGCCGTTCGGCGCCATGGGCGTGCGCGCGCAGGACGGCCAGGTATGCGAACTGGTCTACCTGCCGCCGCACTTTGCCGAGAAAGATCCGCAGGATGCCGTCTCCGAGCGGGCGTGCGAACAACTGGCGCGCTATTTCCGCGACCCCGATGCGCCGTTCGACCTGCCGCTGGCAGGTCTGGGCAGCGCTTACCAGCAACGGGTATGGGCGGCGATCGCCGGTATCCCGCGCGGCCAGGTGCGCACGTATGGCGACGTGGCGCGCCTGATCGGCTCGGCCCCGCGCGCCGTGGGCCAGGCCTGCGGCGCCAGCTGGTTTCCCGTGGTGATCCCCTGCCACCGCGTCACGGCCGCCGGCGGTCTGGGCGGCTTTGCCCACCACGACGACGCGACCGGCTTCCACCTGGGCGTGAAGCGCTGGCTGCTGGCGCATGAAGGCGTGGCGGGCATGGGGTGGTCAACACGATGATGAACAGCCTGCTGGCGCCGGACAACGCCACCCTGATCGACGAATTCTGCGACAGCCTGTGGCTGGAAGACGGCCTGTCGAAAAACTCGCTCGATGCCTACCGGCGCGACATGCGGCTGTTCGCCCGCTGGCTGGAAGTGGCGCGGCCCGGGCGCGAGGGCCTGTACGAGGTATCCACGGCCGACATCGAGGCGTATTTCGCCGCCCGCCACGACGAGAGCAAGGCGACGTCGTCGAACCGGCGCCTCTCCGTGCTCAAGCGGTTTTACCAACTGGCCTTGCGGCACAAGCATATCGCGGCCGACCCATGCCTGAAGATGGTGTCGGCCAAGCAGCCGGCGCGCTTCGTGCATACCTTGAGCGAAGCGCAGGTGGAAGCGTTGCTGGCGGCGCCCGACGTGAGCACGCCGCTGGGCTTGCGCGAGCGCACGATGCTCGAACTCATGTACGCGAGCGGCTTGCGCGTGTCGGAACTGGTGGACTTGCAATCGGTGGAACTGAGCCTGAATGATGGCGTGCTGCGCATCACGGGCAAGGGCAGCAAGACGCGCCTGGTGCCGTTCGGCGAACAGGCGCGGCTGTGGATCGAGCGCTACCTGAAGGAGGCGCGCGGCGTCATCCTCGACGGGCAGATGGACGACGCGCTGTTCGTCACGCGGCGCGGCGGCGCCATGACGCGGCAAATGTTCTGGGTCATCATCAAGAAACACGCGCTGAACGCGGGCATCACGGCGCCGCTGTCGCCGCATACCTTGCGCCACGCATTTGCCACGCATTTGCTCAACCATGGTGCGGACTTGCGTGTTGTGCAATTGTTACTGGGACACTCCGATATTTCCACCACGCAGATTTACACGCATGTGGCCCGTGAACGGCTGAAACTGCTGCACGCGCAGCATCATCCGCGAGGCTAAACATTTGGAGTTTGCTCCAACTACGTCATAATGTGCCTTATATGCTTATCTGTAACATCTAAAAACTAAAGAGGTAGTAAATGGCCAAGACAAATTTCCAATACGAAAAACGGCAAAAAGAGCTGGAAAAGAAGAAGAAAGCCGAGGAAAAAGCCAGGCGCAAGCTGGAAGCGAAAAACAATCCGAAGCCGGCCGATGGCAGCGAGGGCGATGAGCAGGAAGCGGACGACGCAGATGTCGACGCTGATCCAGCCGCCGCTGGCGACGCACCTGCCCAGCCGCAGTAATTCCCCTGTTTCTGACGACCGGTGCGGCATGGCCGCGCCGGTCTCCCCGCGTTTTCCCTTCCCCCGCTACAAGCGCGGCCGCTGGCCGATCGCCAATTGCAGCTGCGTGCTGGCGATGGCCGCATCGGCGCGCGCCTGCACATAACCCTGATACGCCTCATCGGCCGAACGCTGCGCCGCCAGCCATTCCAGCAGCGAGGCATTGCCACTGAAGTAGGACAGGCGCATGCCATCGACCACCTTTTGCGCATCGACCAGCACGCCGTCGCAGTAGCGCGCCAGCCTGTCCTGCGCCGCACGCAGCTGCCGCTGCGCCGTGCGCACCTGCGTTTCCGCCGTCAGTTCCGCCTGGCGCAGGGCCAGCATGGCCTGCGTGACGCCCGCTTCCGCCTGCACCACGTCGCCCTTGTCGCGCCGCGACAGGGGGATGGGGATGGCCAACGATACGCTCAAGGCGCGCGAGCGCGGTGACCCGTCGACGGGATTGCCGCTGGCGTCAAAGCCGTCATGATAGCCGCGCGCGGCGGCCAGGCCCACGGTGACGGTCGGGTCGACCGAGCGGTTGGCGCGCACGAGCGCCGCGCCGTCGCGCAGATTGTCCACGGTGGCGCGGGCGATGCGCACGTCGCTGCGCTCGCGCAGCGCCTGCGGCACCAGGGTGCTGGCATCCTGGTCGGCATACGCGGCGAAGTCGCAGGCCAGCTGCGCGTCCGGAAACAGGCTGTCGAACTGGCGGCCCAAGGGGGGCGACAAATTCAACATGGCGCTGTCCGCCTCGCTGCGCGCCTGCGCCAGCTCGGCCTGGAACTGGTCGCGTTCCACGCGCGACTGCAGCAGCTCGATGCCGCCCACGTCGCCCGCCTTGCGCCGCACGGCATTCGCGTCGACGACTTTCGACAGGGCCGCCATGGTCTGCTCCTTGCGCGCGAGGACCTCGCGCGTGCGGCACGCTTCCGTGAACGCGGCGGCGGCCGTGCCATACAGTTCGCTTTTGAAGCCGGCCACCGCTTCCTCGGCCAGCGCGACATGGCTGTGCGCCGCCTTCAAGCGCGCGGCGCGCTTGCCGCCCGTCTCGATGGCCATGCTGATGGCCGGATTCCATGTAATTGGGCGGTGTTCGATGCTGCGCACGGTCTCGCGCGTGGCGCCCAGGGTGAATTCGGGATCGGGACGCAGGCCGGCGATGCCGATGCCGGCCTTGGCCGAGACGATGTCTTCCTGCTGCGCCTGCAATTCCAGGCTGTGGCTCTCCACGGCGGACAAATAGGTCTCGAAGGTCAACGGGGCGGCGCTGGCGCAGGGGGCGATCAGACAGGCCGCCAGCAATACATTAAAACGTGTCATGGTTCACTCCTTCGGTATCGGTCCGGCGTTGTTGTACATACGCCTCGATCAGGTAATACAGGGCCGGCAACAGCAGCAGGGTCAGCGCCGTCGCCGTCACCAGGCCGCCCACCACGACGGTGGCCAGCGGGCGCTGCACGTCGCTGCCCAGGCCCGTGGCCAGCATGGCCGGCGTCAGGCCCAGGGCGGCCACGGTGGCCGTCATCAGCACGGGGCGCATGCGGTCGCGCGCGCCACCCAGCACGGCGTCGCGCAAGCTCATGCCTTCGTCCGCGCGCAAGCGGTTGATCTGCGCCAGCATCAGCACGGCATTGAGCACGGCCACGCCGAACAGGGCGATGAAGCCGACGGCGCTCGACACGTTCAGGGTCATGCCGCGCAGGTGCAGCGCGGCCAGGCCACCGAGCATGGCCAGCGGCACGGCCAGCAAGACCAGCGCGGGCTGGCGCAGGTTGCGGAACTGGCCAAACAGCAGCAGGAACATGGCGCCCAGGGTCATCGGCAGGATCAGGGCCAGGCGGCTTTGCGCGCGCTGCAGGTTTTCAAACTGGCCGCCCCACTCGACGCTGATGCGCTGGTGCTCGTTGGCCACGGCTTGCGCCACCAGCGGGCGCGCTTCGGCCAGGAAGCCGGCCAGGTCGCGTCCGCGGGCATTGAGGCGCACGATGATGTGGCGCCGCCCCATTTCGCGCACGATCACGCTTTCGCCCGAGGTGGTGCTGATGGTGGCCACCTGCGCCAGTGGCACCCTGGCACCGTTGGCGGCCGTGAGCTTCAGGCTGGCGATGGCGTCCGGGCTGGAACGCGTGGCGGGCGGGAAGCGCACGGCGATGTCATAGCTTTTCTCGCCCACGTAGACCTGGCCGATGGGCGCGCCGCCGATGCCGGTGGCAATCAGGTCGGCCACGTCGGCCGCATTGATGCCGTAGCGGGCCGCCTTCGCGCGGTCCAGTTCCACCTTCAGGTTGGGCAGCGGCGGCTCCACGTCCACGGCCACGTCGGAGGCGCCGTGGACAGTCTTCAGCACATTGGCCACTTTGCCGGCGATGGCGCGCACTTCATCGAGGTCGTTGCCGAAGATTTTCACCGTCAGGTCGCTGTGCGCGCCCGACAATTTATCCTGCACGCCATCGATCATCGGCTGCATGAAGGCGACTGTGACTCCGGGCAGGCGCGCGAAGCGCGCGTTCATTTTCGCGATCAGCTGCTGCTTGCTCATGCCCGACTTCCAGCTTTTGTAGGGATGCAGTCCCACGCTCGCTTCGATGTGCGACGGCGTCCAGTAATCGGTGCCATCGTCGTTGCGTCCCGTCTGCGTGACGATGGTCGACACTTCCGGGAATTCCAGCGCGGCGCGCCGCAGTTCGCTGGCCATCTCCGACGCCTTGTCCAGGGTGATCCCGGGCGGCATCTGCACCTGCAGCCACAGCGAACCCTCATCGAGGTAGGGTAAAAAATCGCGGCCGATGCTGCCGCCCAGGATGGCAAGCGCTGCGAGCGATCCTGCGCACACCATCGCCACCCAGCGCTTCTTGCCCACCATGCGTTCGAGGAAGCGCCCGTACGCGGACGCCAGCTTGTCCAGCGCGCGGTTATGGAAGGTGCGGCGCGGCTTGCGCAGGGCCAGCCAGGCCAGGCCAGGGATCAGCACCAGCGCCACCACCAGCGCGCCCGCCAGCGCCGCACCCACCGCATACGCCATCGGTGAGAACAGCTTGTACTCGATGCGCTGGAAGGCGAACAGGGGCAGGTAGGCGGCGATGATGACGGCCATGCCGAACATGATGGGCCGCGCCACCTGCAGGGTCGCCTCGATGGCGTCCTGCAGGGTCAGGGGACGGTCCTGCTCCCGTTCGCGGCGGCGCAGCATGTTTTCCAGCACCACCACAGAGCCGTCGACGAGGATGCCGAAGTCGATCGCTCCCAAGGACAGCAAATTGGCGGGAATCTTAAAGTGGTGCATGAAGATGAAAGCGATCAGCAGGGCCAGCGGGATCGTCAGCGCGACGATGGCGGCCGCGCGCGGGCTGCCCAGATACAGCAGCAGCACGAGGGCGACGAGCAGCATGCCTTCGCCCAAGGTAAATCCCACCGTGTGCAGGGTGGCGTCGATCAGCGAGCTGCGGTCCAGGTAGGGCACGACCTTGACGTCCTTCGGCAGCACGTTGGCGTTCAGGTCATCGACGGCCGCATGGATGCCGGCCAGCGCCTCGGACGGGTTGAAATCCTTCAGCAACAGGGTGATGCCTTCGATGGTGTCGGGGTTGTCGTCCTTGCCCAGGATGCCGCGCCGCTCCACGTTGCCGTAAGCGAGCTTGCCCAGGTCCTTCACCAGCACGGGCACGCCGTCCTTGCTGCTGACGACGACGTTGCCCATGTCATCGAGCGAATGCAGCAGGCCCACGCCGCGCACCACGTACGATTGCTGGCCGCGGTCGATCACGCTGCCGCCGCCGCTGACGTTGTTGGCATTGATGGCGTCCTTCACCTGCGCCAGCGAGAAGCCGTAGCTGTCCAGTTTTGCGGGATCGAGTTCCAGCATGAACTGCGTCGTCAGGCCGCCGAAATTGCTGACGTCGGCCACACCGCGCACCTGCTGCAGGCGCGGGATCACGGTCCAGAACTGCAGCTCGGACAGTTCGCGTAAAGACCGTGTTTTCGACTCCAGCGTGTAGCGGTAGATTTCGCCCGTGGGCGAGGTGTAGGGATCGAGTCCCGGCTTGGCGTCGTACGGCAGGTTCACGCTGGCCAGGCGCTCCTGCAGCCGTTCGCGCGTGAAGTAGCCGTCGCTGCCATCCTCGAACACCACGGTGATCAGCGACAGCGCGAACAGGCTGCGCGTGCGCAGCACGTGCATGCCGGGCGTGCCCAGCAGGGCGCGCTCGAGCGGTATGGTGATCTGCTGCTCGATCTCCTCGGCGCCCAGGCCCGGCACCTGCGTGACGATCTGCGAGGTCACGTCGGCGATGTCGGGATAGGCTTCGATGGGCAGCTGCTTCCAGCAGTAGACGCCGTAGGCGGCGACGAACAGCAGCACCAGCCAGACGATGCCGCGCCGCTGGCAGCAGGTGGCGATGAAACGGTCAATCATTGAGCAGCACTCCTTCCTTGACGACGATGCGTTCGCCCGCTTTCAGGCCGGCGAGGATTTCCACCTGATCTCCATGGCTGGCGCCCACTTCCACCGTGCGCGGCGTGAATGCCAGCGGGCTGCGCTCGACCATCACGCGCGTCGATGGCCCGCTTTGCAGCACGGCGGCCGCGGGCACGAGGAGGGCGCGGCGGCTGGCGCCGGCGAACCCCGCGTGGGCAAACATGCCGGGCTTGAAGGTGCCGGCGCGGTTGTCGATGGCCACGCGCACTTTCACCGTGCGTGTCTCGGGATCGAGCACGGCGCCCACATACGCGACCTTGCCCTCGAAAGCCTTGCCGGGCCAGGCGTCGACGGTGATGCGCGCCGTCTGGCCCACGGCCACTTGCGCCAGGTCCCTTTCGGCCACGTTGGCCGACAGCCACACGGTGGAGAGATCCGCCACCGTCATGACGGGCGCGTTGATATCGTTCCAGTAGCCGCCCTGGGCGCCTTCCATGGCGATCACGGTGCCGGCGATGGGTGAGCGCAGCACGTAGTCGCGGCGGGTGCCGCGTGTGCCGCGCGCGCCGGCGCCGTACTGGGCCAGCTTGTCGGCGCTGGCCTGCGCGTCGCTGCCGGCCTGCGCAAAGGCCGCCTGGGCCGCTTCATATTCCTTGCGCGCGGCGATTTCCGCCTCGAACAGCGTTTTCTGGCGCTCCAGTTCCTGGCGCGCCTGCAGCAGGGCGGACTTCGCCTTGCTGTCGTCCGCGTAGGCGGCGCTCAGTTCCGCCGAGTCGAGCGTGAACAGCGGGTCGCCCGCCTTCACGCTGTCGCCCAGGGCGCGCTGCAAGCGCGTGATGCGCCCGGCCAGGGGCGGCGTGATCTTCACCAGTTTTTCCGGCATCGCTTCGATGCTGCCCGGCGCCTCCGTCTGCGTGGCGATCTCCTGTTCCTGCACGGCGGCGATCTGCAGGCGCTGGCGCAGCGGCGACATCCTGTCGACGGCGATGCTGCCGTCGTCCAGATGCATCGATTGGACGGGCGGCGTGGCTGCCGCCGTCGGTTTGGCGCAGCCGGCCAGGGCCGAGCAGGCGAGAGCGAGGGCGCAGCTGGCGCCCAGGGCGTTGCGGGTGGTCGTGTTCATCCCGTGTTTCCTTGTTATTGATGGTGATGGGGCGTGCGTGGATGCCGTGCCCAGGCGGGCGGTCAGAGGGGAGCGCGGGCAGCGGTATGACAGCGCCGGAAAAGCATAGCAATGTGCTCCTGAAGAAGCGCCCAAGAACGCCTGAATCATTCTTCAGGTTGCGTGCGCGCGCGGTGTGGCGCGGTAAAATGCAAGGATGGAAAATGCGGGAAAACACAGCACAATGGGAAAGGCAGGCATGAGAATCCTCCTGGTGGAAGACGACCGCAAGGCGGCGCGCCTGCTGGCCCGTGGCTTGCAGGAAGAAGGCTTTGTCGTCGACGTGGCGCACAGCGCGGAAGAGGGCGAGGACGAAAGCTACGCCGTCGACTACGACGCGATCGTGCTGGACTGGATGTTGCCGGGCAAGCAGGGCATCGATTTTTGCCGCGATTTGCGCGCGCGTGGCATCCAGACGCCCGTGCTGATGCTCACGGCGCGCGATGCCACGGCCGACCGCGTGGCGGGCCTGAACACGGGCGCCGACGATTACCTGACCAAGCCGTTCGAATTCGAGGAGCTGCTGGCGCGCATCCGCGCCTTGCTGCGCCGCTCGGACATCAGCCGCCCGCTGGTGCTGGCGCTGGCCGACCTGACGCTCGATCCCGTCAGCCACCAGGCGACGCGGGCCGGCGCGCCGCTGGTGCTCACGCCCAAGGAATACGCGATTCTGCTGATCCTGCTGCGCCAGGCGGGCGAGGTGGTGAGCCGCGCGCGCCTGGCCGAGCAGATCTGGCAGGCGGACCTGATCGGCATCGACAACCTGATCGATGTCCACGTGCGCAACCTGCGGAGCAAGGTCGATGCGCCGGGCTTGCCGCCCTTGATCCACACGGTGCGCGGACGCGGTTTCCGCCTGGCGGAAAACCATGGTGGCTAGCTTTCGCAAGCGCCTGCTGCTGGTGCACCTGGCCGTCATCCTCGCCATCGTCGCCTGCACGGCGCTGGCCGGCTACTGGGGCCTGTCGCGCGCCGTGCATGGCCAGCTCGATGCGGCCCTGCTGGCGCTGGCCGAGACGGAAATGGCCATGCTGCCGGCCGCGCCGCGCCAGCCCGTGCAGGTGCATGAGGTGGCGCCGGGCCTGGCGCCACCGTCGTTGACGCGGCTGGACCGCCTGGTGCAGATCATCGATGGCGAAGGCCGCGTGCTGGCGCGCAGCCGCAACCTGGAGGCGGCGCAGTTGCCGGCGCCGCCCGCCCTGCTGGCGCGCCTGGCGGCCGGCGAGACCGTCTTCGAAACCCTGCCCAAGTTCGGCGAGGAACCGCTGCGCATGGTCTCGATTCCCGTGCCCTCGTCCGGCGCGCGCCTGGCGGTGCAGGTGGCCGGTTCGCTCGACGACACCAATCACGTACTGGCCGCGGCCACCGTGCTGTTTGGCGCCATGGCGCTGGCCTTGCTGGCGGCCGTGGGGCTGGCCGGCGAAATGCTCACGCGCCGCGTGCTGGGCGCCATCGACGACGTGGTGGATCAGGCGCATTCGATCGGCGAAGCCAGCCTGCACCAGCGCCTGCCCCATCCCGGCACGCAGGACGAGATCGGCCGCCTGGTCGATACCCTGAACGCCATGCTGGACCGCCTGGAACACGGCTACGATGCGCAGCGCCGCTTCACGGCCGACGCTTCGCACGAATTGCGCTCGCCCCTGTCGCGCCTGCGCACGGAAATCGAAATCACGCTGCGCCGTCCGCGCGAAACGCCCGAGTATGTCGATGCGCTGGCGTCCTGCCTCGATGAAGTGCAGCGCCTGACGACCCTGGTGGAAGAACTGCTGATGCTCACGCGCCTGGACGTGGGGCAGGAGCGCAATGCCGTGGAAACCATCGCGCTCAATCCGCTCGTGCGGGCGGCCGCGCAGCGGCTGGAAAAGCCGGCAGCGCAGCGCGGCATCCGCATCGTCTTCGATGACAGTGTGGCCGTGCACGCACGCGTGGCGGCCGGCCCCGTGGACCTGGTGCTGGCCAATCTGCTCGATAACGCCGTGAAGTTTTCGCCGCCAGGAAGCAGCATCACCGTGCACGTGGCGCGCGAGGGCGAACATGCACTCGTCGGCGTGGCGGACGCGGGCCCGGGCATCGGCGTGGAAGACTTGCCGCATCTGTTCGAGCGCTTTTACCGGGGCGCCCAGGCGCGCGCGGGCGAGGCGCCCGGCTTCGGCCTGGGCCTGGCCCTGTCGCAAGCCATCGTGCACGCGTACGGCGGCAGTATCGAGGCGCAGAACCGCCCGCAAGGCGGCGCCCTGTTCCTGCTGCGCCTGCCCGCCTCAAGCTGAAGGCGCCACGCCTTCCCAGCGCACTTGCCGCACTTGCGGCCAGGCGCCTGCGCGGTTGACGAAGCGCACCAGCACGGCGCGCTGCACGGCCTGGCACAGCACCGTGGCGATCAGGCGCACCACCTGCTTTCCTTCGTCCCAGCTGCGCAGCATCTGCGACGGCGCCAGGCCCGCGCCCTTGAGTTCGGCCAGCAGCAGGCGCGCGACGTGGTCCGCTTGCGCCGCAGGGCAGGTGACGGTCAGGCGGTAGGTGGCCACGACAGGGCCGCGCCGGGCAAACCAATGAAAGAATTTTTTCATCATCACACTCCCCGCTCGGCGACAAATTCCGCGTTGTTCACCAGCGCCCAGCGCACGGCCGAGACGCTGCCTTCCAGGCTGACCTGGCTGACGATCTGCTCCAGCAATCCCAGGCTGGACAGGGGCGTGAGCAGGTCGGCGCGCACTTCGATGCGCCCGGCCTGCGCCGCATCCTCGCTGTGCAAGGATTGCAGCATCAGCGCCGGCATGCCGCTGATCAAGCGCAGCATCAGCTTGCGCACCTGCACTTCCTGCTCCGCCTCGCACACGGCCGTCACGCGGTAGATGCTTTCCGTCTCGATGCCCGCTTCGCTGCCATGCGCGTTGATCCGTTGCGCCAGGTGGCGCAGCACCAGGTTGGCGATGAGCACGAAGCCCGTGCCGATGGCCGCTTCGAGGGCAAACCCGAGACCGCACAGGATGCCGATGGCGGCCGAGCACCACAGGGTGGCGGCCGTATTCAAGCCGCGCACCGTCATGCCTTCGCGCATGATAACGCCGGCGCCCAGAAAGCCGATGCCCGACACCACCTGCGCGGCGATGCGCATATGGCCGGAGGCATCGCCTTCGAGCACGGAAACCATCACGAACAGCGAGGCGCCGACGGACACCAGCGCATTCGTGCGCAGGCCCGCCATGCGCTGGCGCAGCTGGCGTTCGGCGCCGATCATGGCGCCCAGGGTCAATGCCGCGGCAACGCGCAGCGCAAAATCAAATACCACCATCAGTTTCTCCCGGCTGGGGAGGAACAGGCGAGTGCAAGGGCGAAGACAATCCGCCCGCAAGGGGGCAGCAGACGATCACGGTGGAACGATGAGGGGGAAGTGGCGGCGAGAGAGTACTGCCGCTGGTAAAACCGCACCTTGCCGAGGGCAGGGCGGGCGGAATGCGCGCGTCTTGCCTAAGGCCGATCGCCGATGGTCAATCGACTACTGTCACTGGAACAAGCACCCACGAGTCACTCCATATCATTGATAACGGGGACAGTCTAGCCAGTGGGGCTGCTTTGGTCAACTGAAGCTCTCTTCAGGAAGCCGCCGCGTCGTCCCCGCCAATGCGGGGACGGTGAAGGCGACCGGTCGATCAGTGGGCGTGCGCCTTGCCGCCGTCGGCGGATTCGGCGTGCGCATGCTCGCCGCCGCCGAAAAAGCGCGCGGCGCGCTTGCCCAGGCTATCCAGATAGGTGTAGGCGACGGGCACCACCACCAAGGTCAACAGGGTCGAGGTGATGACGCCGCCGATGACGGCGCGGCCCATCGGCGCCTGCGATTCGCCGCCGTCGCCCATGCCGATGGCCATCGGCAGCATGCCGAACACCATCGCCAGGGTCGTCATCAGGATGGGGCGCAGCCGCACTTGCCCCGCTTCCATCAGCGCCTCGAACTGCCCCAGGCCTTCGCGCTGGCGCTGGTTGGTGAAGTCGACCAGCAAGATCGCATTCTTGGTGACCAGGCCCATCAGCATGATGAAGCCGATCACGGAGAAGATGTTCAGGGTGCTGCCCGTGATCAGCAGCGCGGCCAGCACGCCGATCAGCGACAGCGGCAAGGACACCATGATGGCGATCGGCTGCAAAAAGCTGCCGAACTGCGAGGCGAGCACCAGGTAGATGAAGATCACGGCGATCCCCAGCGCCATCATCGCGCCGCCCATGGTCTCGGCCATCTGCTGCGCATTGCCGGCCACGTCGAAGCGCACTCCGGGCGGCAGGTCGATGGACTTGATGGCTTTCTGCACATCGGCGTCGACGTCGCCGGCGGGCCGGCCCTGCACGCCCGCATAGATGGCGACGCGGCGCTGCAAGGCCTGGCGTTTCAGCACTTGCGGGCTGGAAGACGGCACGAAGTCGACCACCTGGCGCAGCGGAATCATGATCGGCTTGCCATTCGCATCGAGCTTGCTCGACGCCAGCGACAGGTCGGCCAGGTCGGCCACCTTCTGGCGGCCCGATTTGGGCAGCTGCACGTTGACGTCGTAGTTCTGCCCGTCGGACGCCAGCCAGTGGCTGACCGTGTCGCCCGCCACGAACGGACGCAGGGCATTGCCGATCTGCTGCACCGACAAGCCCAGGTCGCTGGCCAGTTCGTTGTTGATCTTCACGGTGGTCGACGGATTGGCGCCTTCCTGGCTGTATTCCATGTCGGCCAGGCCCTTGATGTTGCGCATCTTGTCCATCAGGGTGTGCGCCACCGCATCGAGCTTGCCTTCGTCCGTGCCGAGGATGGCGATGAAGATGGGGCGCTGGCCGACGGACAGGGTGATGCCAGCAATCGGCGCCAGGCGTTCGCGGATCAGTTTTTCCAGTTCCTGCTGCGAGCGGCGCTTGTGTGTCTTGATGTCCGTCAGCTTGAGGTTCACCTCGGCCGTGTTGCGCCCATCGGGCGTGCCGATATTGGCCACCAGGCTGTCGATCTCGGGAAATTCCTTCAGCGCCGTTTCGATCTGGCGCACCTTGGAATCCGTGTATTCGAGGCTGGAGCCGACGGGCGTCTTGAAGCGCAGGTTGACCCAGCCCTGGTCCGTTTCCGGGAACATCTCGCCGCCGATCATGGGCACGAGCATCAGGCTGGCCGCGAACAGCGCCACGGCCGTGGCCAGCGTGGTCTTGCGCCAGCGCAGGGCCACAGCCAGCACCTTGCCGTACCAGACGTGCAGGCGGTCGATGCCCGTTTCGATCCAGGCCATGAAGCGGCCCAGCCACGGCGCGTACTTGAAGCGGTCCTTGACGGGGTCGCGCCAGACGGACGACAGCATGGGGTCGAGCGTGAAGCTGACGAACAGGGAAACGAGCACGGCGACGGCCACGGTGATGCCGAACTGCAGGAAAAAGCGGCCGATGATGCCGTCCATGAAGGCGACGGGCACGAACACGGCGACGATGGCGAACGTGGTGGCCATCACGGCCAGGCCGATTTCATTGGTGCCGTCGTTGGCCGCCTTGTAGTGGTTCTTGCCCATGCCAAGGTGGCGCACGATGTTTTCGCGCACCACGATGGCGTCGTCGATCAGCAGGCCGATGCACAGGGACAGCGCCATCAGGGTCAAAAAGTTCAGGGTGAAGCCGAAGGCCTTCATGGCGATGAAGCTGGCCAGCACGGAGATCGGCAGGGTCAAGCCCGTGATGATGGTCGAGCGCCACGAGTGCAGGAACAGGAAGACGATCACCATGGTCAGCACGGCGCCTTCGATGATGGTGCGCTTGACGTTATTGAGCTGGCTTTGCACGCGTTCCGATTCGTCATCGAGCACGCGCAGGGTGATATCGGGCGGCAGGGTCTTTTGCAGGTCGGCCGCCACTTTCAGGATGCCGGTGCCCACTTCGACCACGTTGGCGTCCTGCACCTTGGTGATTTCCATGGTCACGGCTTGCTGGCCGTTCATGCGCGAAATCGACAGTTCTTCCTGCTCGCCGTCGACGACGGTGGCCACCTGGTCCAGGTACACGGGACCGACGGCGCGGCGCGCGACGATGATCTTGCCGAATTCGCGCGCATCCTTGATCTTGCCTTCCACGCGCACCAGCTGCTCTGCCGCGCCATGGCTGATGGAGCCGGCCGGCAGGTTGGTATTCGTCGCCTGGATGGCGCGGATCACTTCATCGACGCCGATGCCCTGGGCATTGAGTTCGATCGGCTTCATGCTGATGAGGATCTGGCGCGCGCGCAGGCCGCGCAGCTTGACTTGTCCCACGCCGGCCACGCCCTGGAAGCGCTTGCTGATGATCTGCTCCGTCATGGTCGACAGCGCGCGCAGGTCATGCCCGCTGGAGGTCAGCACGATGGTGGCGATGGGGCGCTCGTTGTCGCCTTCGGCGCGGGCGATGAACGGGGCCTTGGCTTCTTTCGGGAAGCGCGGGCGCACCAGGGCCACCTTGTCGCGCAAGTCCTGCATGGCCTTGTCCATGTTCGTCGACAGCTCGAATTCCAGGTAGACGCCGGCGCGTCCTTCCCACGAGTTGGCGCGGATGGTCTTGATGCCGCTGACGGTGTTGACGGCGTCCTCGATGGGGCGCGTGATGTCGTTTTCCACGGCTTCGGGCGAGGCGCCCGGATAGTTCACTTCAATGGCGGCGAACGGGAACTGCACGCTGGGCATGCTCTCCACGCCCAGTCCACGGTAGGAGAAGATGCCCAGCACCACCAGCGCCACCATGACCATGGTGGCGAAGACAGGGTTTTGAATGCTGACTTTGGTCATCCACATGGCTTAATCCTTCCGTGCCAGCACGGCCGCCGGCGCAGCGGGGGCGGGGCCGGTGGCGGGCGCGGCGAAGGTCACGCCGTGGCCCGGTTTCACGCCATCGAGCTTGGCGACGATGACTTTCGCGCCCGGCACCAGGCCCGACTTGACCTCGGCATAGCCTTCATCCTCGTTGCGCAGTCCCAGTGTGACGGGCTGCGCGACCACCTTGTTATTCACCAGCGCATACACGACGGGGCCCTGCTTTTCGTTGCGCACGGCCGTCAAGGGCACCAGCGGCGCCACGGCCGAGCGTTCGGTGACGATGCTGCCCTTGGCGAACATGCCGCCGCGCAGCGCGCCATCGCCATTGTCGACGGCGATGTAGACGAGCATGGCGCGTGAGCCGCTCTCGGTGGTGGGGTTGATGCGCGTGACCTTGCCGGCGAAGTCGCGCGCGCCGAAGCCGTCGACCTTGAAGCGCACGTCCTGGCCCAGCTTGATGCGGGGAATCTCTGCGCTGGGCACGGGCGCTTCCAGGGTCAGCTGGGCCAGGTTGACGATGGTGTAGACGGGCATGTCGGGCGAGACTTTTTCGCCGGCCTGCAGATGGCGCTTGCTGACGATGCCGGCCATCGGCGCGCGGATCACCGTGTCGGCCAGCGCGATGCGGGCGATGTCGACCATGGCGGCGGCGGACTTGACGTTGGCGCGCGCCAGGTCGACGGAATTCTGCGTCGTGTCGTAGGCCGTCTGCGAAATGTATTTTTGCTTGAGCAGCGCCTGGCTGTTCGCCTCATTCTTGGCCGCCATGGACAGGCGCGCCTGCGCTTCGTCCAGCATGGCTTGCTGCTGCGTCAGGCGGGCGCGCAGGTCGGCCGCGTCCAGGCGCACGAGGACTTGCCCGTTGGCTACTTGCTGGCCTTCCTGCAAGGTCGTTTCCTGGATCACGCCGGAAACCTTGGCCTTGATGGTGGCCTGGGTCACGGGGGCCAGCGAACCGGACAGGGGCAGGCTGATACTGAGGGCGCGCGCATCGATGGCGGCCACGTCGCCCTGCGCCAGTTCATGCACGGGCGTCTTTTCCTGTTCCTTCTTCTTGCTCGCTTGCTGTTCGGCAACTTTGGCTGCCTGCTGCTTCGATTGCATCACCGTCCAGCCGCCGCCGGCCAGGCCCAGCACGACGAGGATCAAGAGGGGCGTGCGCCAGCGTCGGCGGCGCGTGGCGGCAAGGGGAGAGGCGGGGGGCAGGGTCTCGTTTTTCATAGGTTTTTTTTCAGGAGCGGCGCAGGGCTTCGGCGCCAGGTCTCGGTGCGGCCGGCCTGCGGCAGGCCGGGGGAATTCGGGTAGCGCATCACCGTGGCGGCCGCAGACGACACGCCTGCCGCTGCGGCCGTTCACGGCGATGCGCATGTTGCCACTTTAGGAAGATTCAAGTCCGGCCGCCATCGCCGTGCGACAGATTGCACAAAATCGGGGCTGGAATGCAAAAAACGGCGACCAAAGACCACGGCCAGCATGCGCGCCGTCCACGTCACGATGCTTGCGCCTTCTCAAGAAGCCGATTCGCCGGCGCGCAAGAATGGTCGGGATGGTTGCGCCACCGGACAGGCCATTTGCCCGCCGGTTGCCGCGCGGCCACGTCACGGGGGGCCTGATGTCTGATCGGATTGTCGGAGCCGCCCCGTCGCCGGGCCGTTTGCTGGCTGCGGCCGAACCGCAGGCGGGGCCGGCCGGCAAGGCGCTCGACTTGCTGTCCATCATCGTTGCCGCCGTCGAGCAGGCGCCCGGCCTGGCCGTGCGCGGCATCGACCGCGACGGCATCGTGCGCTACTGGAGCGCGGGTGCGGCGCGCCTGTATGGCGTGGCGGCCGAGCTGGCGCTGGGCCAGCCGTGGGCCAGGGTGGCCGCTTCGCTGCCCGGTGCCGCCACCCTGGCCGAGGAGGTTAGCGGCGAACTGGCGGCCGTGTGGGAGAGCGGCAAGGCGCGCGGCATGCGCCTGTGGAAACTGGACGCCGACGGGGCCGCGCCGCGCTGCATCTGTTCCACCGTGTTTCCGGTCATGCAGTCCGGAAGGGTGCGGCAAGTGGTCTGCATCGATGCCGACATCACGCCCAGCGGCCAGGATGGCGCGGCGCAGGGCACCCTGCTGCTGATGGGAGACAATTTCCGCCAGCTGTACGAGAAGTCGGCTGACGCCATCGTGCTGCTGCGCGACGAGCACATCGCCGAAGCGAATCCGGCCGCCATCGCCCTGTTTCAATGCGAAGACCGGACACGCCTGCTGGGGCGCCGCCTCAGCGACTTTTCGCCCTTGCGCCAGCCCGATGGCGCATTGTCCTCGTTGCGCGGCACGCAGCTGGCGGCGCAGGCCCATGCCGACGGCAACTGCCGCTACGACTGGCGTTACCAGACGTGCACGGGCCAGCTGTTCTGGGGCGAAGTGCTGCTTACGTCCGTCACGCTCGACCATAGCTATCTGTTTTACGCCGTGATCCGCGATATTTCCTCACGCAAACTGGCCGAGCGGGCCCTGTACCTGTCGGCGCAGGTGGTCGAGCATGCGCGCGAGGCCATCGTCGTGATGGACCCGCAGCAGCACGTCGTCAGCATGAATCCCGCGTACAGCGAGATCAGCGGCTACAGCCTCGACGACATGCTGGGCAAGCCCTTCGTCCCGCACGGCGTCGAGCCGGACGTGCCCGCATTTTTCGACCACGTGTGGGACGAAGTCGATGCCAACGGTTACTGGCAAGGCGACATCGTCGGCCAGCGCAAGGCGGGCGGGCGCTATCCGGCCTGGCTGTCGCTGACGGCCATCCGCGACCCGCAGGGGCAATTGAGCAATTATCTGGCCATCCTCAGCGATATCAGCGAGCGCAAGAAAAGCGAGGAGCACACGCGCCATCTGGCCGAGCACGATTTCCTCACCGACTTGCCGAACCGTGTGCTGCTGCTCGACCGGCTGTCGCTGGCCCTGGCGGCCGCGCGGCGCAAGCTGAGCATGCTGGCCATCCTGTACCTGGACCTCGACCATTTCAAGCACATCAACGACAGCATGGGCCACCACGTGGGCGACCTGCTGCTCAAGGAAGTGGCGCGGCGCCTCGTGCGCTGCGTGCGCGGCGTCGATACGGTCAGCCGGCATGGCGGCGACGAGTTCGTCATCATCCTGGCCGAGGTGGGCGGCATCGACCAGGTGGCCCACGTGGCGGCCAGCCTGCTGCATGCCGTCACGCAACCCTATCAGCTGGGCGAGTACGAATTGCATGTGTCGACCTCGATCGGCGTGGCCATCTTTCCCAGCGACGGCGACAGCATCGATAGCCTCGTGCACAACGCCGACATCGCCATGTACCACGCCAAGGAAAGCGGGCGTAACAATTTTCAGTTTTTCAATGCCGAGATGAATGCGCAAATCGTCGAGCGGGCCAGCCTGGAGCAGGGCTTGCGCGAAGCGCTGGGCCGCGACGAGTTCGTGCTCGAATTCCAGCCCGCGCTCGATGTCGCCAGCGGGCAAATCCTCGGTGCCGAAGCGCTGTTGCGCTGGCGCCACCCGCAACTGGGCCTGCTGCCGCCCGAGCGCTTCATTGCCGTGGCCGAGGAGTGCGGCTTGATGGTGTCGATCGGCAACTGGGTGCTGCAGCAAGCCTGCCGCCGCGCGCGCGCCTGGCACGATGCGGGCCATGCCTGGCGCGTGGCCGTGAATCTGTCGCCGGCGCAGTGCCTGCACAATGACTTATTGCTCAGCGTGCAAGAGGCGCTGGCCGTGTCGGGCTTGCCCGCCGCCTGCCTGGAGCTGGAAGTGACGGAATCCTTGCTGATGAAGGGCGGCGCGCGCCTGGCCGGCGTGCTGGCCCAGCTGCGCGCGCTGGGCGCCAGGCTGGCCATCGACGATTTCGGCACCGGCTATTCGCGCCTGGCCAATCTGCGCCATTACCCGGTGGATCAACTCAAGATCGACCCGTCGTTCCTGCCGGCCGCGGCGGACGGCGCGGCCAGCGAGTCCGACACGGCCATCGCCGCCACCATCATCGCCATGGCGCGCGAGCTGCAATTGACGGTGATCGCCGAAGGCGTGGAAACGGCGCAGCAGCTGGCGTATCTGCGGGGGCAGGGCTGCCAGCAATACCAGGGGCGCTTTGCCAGCGCGCAAGTCGCGGGCAGCACGCTGGCGAAGTTATTGAATTAGTCAATGTTGCCCAGCAGCTTGATGCGTGCCAGCACCTGGCCATGGTCGGAGGCATGCGGCAAGCCCAGCAGCAAATGGTCGTTGAGATACGTCACTTCCTGCAGCACGCCGATGGCGCGCGGCGAGGCGGGATGAAAATGTTCGGACACGAGGATATGGTCGATCGTCATGTAGGCGCTGTCGTGGATATTCGTGTAGCCCGCGTGGCGCAGGGCATCCTGGCGCAGGGCGATGGCGTTGGCGTCGTACAGGCGCGCGCGCATTTCGGCACCCGGTTCGCACGGCGCGCCGGCGCCCATGACGATGGCCGTCGTGACGGCATTGGCGATGTCGTTGAAGTCGCCCAGCACGATGCGGGGACGGCCAGTGTGGCCCAGTTCGCTTGCCAGCACGCGCAGCGCCACGGCTTCCGCGCCGCGCCGCTGCAGCGAGCGCAGGTTGGCCAGCGCGTAGGCGATGGCATCGTTGCCGTCGCCATGGCGGTAGTCGGGCCGGCGCGATTTCAAATGCACGACGACCACGTCCGTGAGTTGTCCGCCCGGCAAGATGACCTGGACATGCAGTGGAGCGCGGGCGAAGCGGCAGGCGTTGTCGTCGGCGGGCTGCCTGTCGGCGGACACGGTCACGCCGGCGGGAAAATTCGCCCAGGCAACACCGGCACCGGCCAGCGGCAGGCGCGATACGAGCGCCACCGTGGGCAGCATGCGTCCGGCAATATCCATCGCATCGTAGCCGGCCAGCGTGGCTTCGCGGTAATGGCGCGTGCGCGACAGCACGTCGCGCAGGGCTGCCTGCGAGAAAATTTCCTGGAATCCGATCACGTCGGCGTCGAGCAGGTCGATCTGCCGCGCCGTCCATTCCGCCTTGGCCTCGTATTGCGCCGGGCTCAACGGTTCCAGGTTGTCATACAATTTCGCCCCGGCGGGGGCGAGGTTGCAGACATTGAATGTGGCAAAGCGGATTTCTTCCTGCATAATTAGCACTCCTCACTGAACGATCAGCGTATCACGCATGGCTAAAAAAGAGCATATTTCCGAAACCCAGGCGACGCAGCTGCTGCGCAAGCATCAAGTTTCCTTCGAAGAACACCCGTATCCTTACGAGGAGCACGGCGGCACCAGCGTCTCGGCGCGCGAATTGGGCGTGCCGGAACACGCGGTGATCAAGACCCTGGTGATGCAGGACGAGGCGGCCAAGCCGATGATCGTGCTCATGCATGGCGACTGCAAGGTGTCGACCAAGAACCTGGCGCGCGGCATCGGCTGCAAGTCCGTCGAGCCGTGCAAACCCGAGGTGGCGCAGCGCCATTCCGGCTACATGATCGGCGGCACCTCGCCGTTCGGCACGAAGAAAGCCATGCCCGTCTACGTGGAAGCGTCGATCCTGGAATTGCCGCGCATCTACATCAATGGCGGGCGGCGTGGTTTCCTCGTCTCGCTGGCGCCGCAGGTCTTGCTCGACTTGCTCAAGGCCAAGCCGGTGCAGTGCGCGCTGCAAGATTAAGAAAACCAGACGCCACCCTGTCCCTGGACTGGACGCTGGTGTATATTCTGCTGCGCCAGCCTCGATGCTGGTGCAATAAACACAATAAAGGGAAGAAATGAATCCAGTAATCACAACCGTGGCAATGACAGTGGCCGCTTACTTGCTCGGCTCGATATCGTTTGCCGTGGTGATGAGCAAGGTCTACGGCATTGCCGATCCGCGCACCTATGGCTCGAAAAACCCGGGCGCCACCAACGTGCTGCGCAGCGGCAACAAGGGCGCGGCCATCATGACCCTGCTGGGCGATGGCGCCAAGGGCTGGCTGGCCGTGTTCCTGGCCGACCATTTTGCCAGCGCGCTGGGCGTGGGCGACACGGCTGTGGCCCTGGTAGCCATCGCCGTCTTCCTCGGCCATTTGTGGCCTGTGTTTTTCCGCTTCGTCGGCGGCAAGGGCGTGGCCACGGCCCTCGGCGTGTTGCTGGGCATTAATCCCTGGCTGGGCCTGGCGACCCTGGCCACCTGGCTGATCATCGCCTACGCCTTCCGCTATTCCTCGCTGGCGGCGCTGGTGGCGGCCCTGTTCGCGCCGTTTTACTATGGCTTGCTGTTCGGCGTCGATCCCATCTTGCTGGCCGTCATCGTCATGAGCGTGCTGCTGGCCTACCGCCACAGCCAGAACATCGCGAACTTGCTCTCTGGTAAAGAAAGCAAGATCGGCGGCAAGAAGGATGGGGCCAAGGCGCCCGTGCAGAAAAAGTAAGCGCTTGATTTCCCGCGGCCCGCACGCATATGCTGTGCTTGCGGCGCCGCGCGGTGCGGCCGCCACCGACTCGCGCAAAGGCTGCCCACCATGACCGTTTCCACCTCCTCCGCCACACCCACCCCGATCCGTATCGATTTCGTTTCCGACGTTTCCTGCCCCTGGTGCGTGGTGGGCCTGAAGTCGCTGGAGCAGGCGCTGGCCAAGCTGGACGGCACCGTCCAGGCCGACATCCACTTCCAGCCTTTCGAACTGAACGCCAACATGCCGCCCGAGGGCGAGGATATCGGCGAGCACATCGCCCGCAAATACGGCTCCACCCCGGAACAGATGGCGCAGTCGCGTGAAGCGATCCGCGCGCGCGGCGAGCAGCTGGGCTTTACCTTTGCCATGGACAAGCGCGGGCGCATCTACAACACCTTCGATGCGCACCGTCTGCTGCACTGGGCCGGACTGGAAGGGCGCCAGAAGGAACTCAAGATGGCGCTGTTCGATGCCTACTTCACGCAAGGCCAGGATCCGTCCTCGCACGAGGTGCTGCTGGCTGTGGCGGGCAAGGTGGGCCTCGATACCGCGAAAGCAGCCGAAGTGCTGGCGTCCGATGCCTATGCGGACGAGGTGCGCGCGCAGGAGCGCTTCTACCAGCAGAACGGCATCAATTCCGTGCCCGCCGTCATCATCAACGAGCGCCACCTGATTTCCGGCGGCCAGCCGCCCGAAGTGTTTGAGCAAGCCTTGCGCCAGATCATCAGCGGCGCCTGAACGGGGCGCCAATGGCGCGCGCCATGGCAGACTTTTTGCGCTACACTCGGCGCAGAAGGAGGATAGTCAAATGCCAACAGCCAGATGGAATGGCGCCGTCATCGCGCAAGCCACCGATGCGCAGGTGCAAGTCGTTGAAAACAATGTGTATTTTCCTTTGTCCAAGGTGACGCAGGAGTATCTGCGTCCCAGCAGCCACACGAGCGTCTGCCCGTGGAAGGGCACGGCCAGCTATTACGACCTCGTCGTCGATGGCCAGACGAACGCCAACGCCGCCTGGTACTATCCCCAGCCCAAGGATGCCGCCAAGCAAATTGCCGGCCACGTCGCCTTCTGGCACGGCGTGAGCGTCGAGCGCTGACCTGACGCCCCCTATTTCCTGACAAAGAAAGCAGACGATGGATTTACGCCTCGCCGTGTACCAACTCGCCTCGGCCCATGCGCTCGATGCCCAACAAACCCGGCAGTTGCAGGAAGCGGCCGGCTTCCAGCGCGAACCGGCGCGCCTGGCCTACTGGCTGCCGCGCGGCGTGGCCGTGCTGGGCGCCGCGCTGCTGGGCATGGGTCTGATCTGCTGGGTCGCCGCCAACTGGGAAGACCTGGGCCGCATGGGCCGCTTTGCCCTGCTGCAAGGCGTGCTGGCCGCCGCCTGCGTGGGCGCCTTCGCCGTGCCCAAGGCGCGCATACCGCTGCTGCTGATGGCCTTGCTGGCCATCGGCGGCCTGTTCGCGTATTTCGGCCAGACCTACCAGACGGGCGCTGATCCGTGGCAGCTGTTCGCCCTGTGGGCTGTGCTGGCCTTGCCCCTGTGTTTAGTCGCGCGCAGCGACGTGTTGTGGACGCCTTGGATGCTGGTGCTGGCCACGGCCGCCGCCCTGTGGATGCAGGCGCATGCGCGCCACAGCTGGCGCATCGATTCGGCCGATCTGAGCATTTTCGTCAGCGGCTGGCTGGCCGTGCTGCTGGCCTGTGCGTTTGTCTCGCCCCTGCTGGCGCGCTGGACGGGCGCCGGTGTCTGGGCCTTGCGCCTGGGTCTGGTACTCGCCACCATCCTTATCACGGGCACGGCCGTCAGTGCCCTGTTCGGCAATGAGATCGAATCGCCGTACTGGGCCGGTCTCGGCTTGCTGGCCGTCGCCGCTGTCCTGCTGGCCACGCGTCGCTACTTTGACGTGTTCGGCCTGAGCGCCGTCGCGCTCGGTATCAATACCTTGCTGGTGGGAGGGCTGACGCACGTGCTGTTCAACGGCCATGGCGATGGCGTCGGCGCGCTGGCCATGCTGGGCTTGCTGGCTGCCGTGCTGCTGGCGCTGACCGTGCAAGGCATTCTGTGGCGCACGCGCCAGGAGGCGGCATGAGCAAGATGAACACTCAGCGCGACGATGCGCTCGCCGTCCTGATTGACGACGCCACGCGCGCCGGCCTGTTGCCGCCCAACGCCAGCCGCCCCGTGCAGGATGTACGGCCGTGGCCGCTGGTGCTGATGACGGCTTTCGGTGCCTGGCTTGCCGCCATCCCGCTGATGATCGCGCTGGGCGTGGGCCTGGAAAGCGTCGTGCGCCACGGTCCCGGCGCGTATGTCGTGGCCGCCATCGTGCTGGTGGTGTCCGTGCTGCTGATCCGCACGCGCGGCGTGGCGCTGTTTGTCGAGCAGCTGGCCGTGCCCTGTCTGCTGGTGGGCGGCGGCTTGCTCGGCTACGCCTTGTACCGCGACTATTCCACGCAGACGGCGTCGCTGCTGTTGTGCCTGGCAACCCTGGTGGTGGCCGCCGCCTTGCCGCGCGACTGGCTGCGCGTGCTGCTGGGGCTGGTCGCCTGCGGCTTGCTGGGGCTGGGCATCGTCGACAGCACGCGCGACTGGATATTCGACAATGATCCGACGCAACTGTATCTGGCCTGGATGCTGGCCCTGGCACTCTGGCTGGCCGCCCACTGGCTGCAGAAGCAGGCCTTCAACGATGGCCGCGGCGCCCCCGTCGCCGCCTTCCTGGAATCGCTGTCGACGGGGTGGGTCCTGGCCATTTTGCTGGGGCTGGTCTTCTGGTCCGGCATGACCTTCATGCTGGGCAGTGCCTTGGGCGGCGGCTTCACGGGCGAAGTGGCGCGCGAAGTGAGCCGGCACCATGCCGGCGCATGGTATACGCAGGCCTTGAACGGCGTCTCGCTCGTGCTGGCCACGGCGGCGGCCGCCTGGACGGGCTGGCGCTGGCCGGCGCTGCGCCAGTTGCCCGCCATCGGCGTGGCGCTGGTGCTGATCGTGCTGGCGTGGTTCATGCCGGCGCTGGGACCCGTGCTGCTGATTCTCGCCTACTGCGTGACGAGCGGGCGTACACGCGTGGCCGTCGCGGCCGCGCTGGCGGCGGCGTGGATCATCGGCAGCTTTTATTACCAGCTGGCCTGGCCGCTGGCCAGCAAGGCGGCGCTGCTGGCCGTGGCCGGCGCCGTGCTGTGCGCGCTGTCGTGGCTGGCCACGCGCGGCGCCGTGCTGCACCTGGTGGAAAGCAAACCGGCGGACGTGGCGGTCGAGCGCCGCTTCTTGCGCCTGGGTGCGCTGGGCGGCTTGCTGCTGGTGCTGCTGGTGGCCAATATCGGCATCTGGCAGAAGGAGCAGCTGATCGCCAAGGGCGAGGCCATCTTCGTGGCGCTGGAACCCGTCGATCCCCGCTCGCTGATGCAGGGCGACTACATGCGCCTCAATTTCGTCAACCTGGGTGTCCTCTCCACGTTGGCCAGCGTGGACAGGGCGCCGGGCCGGCCCCTCGTGGTGGCCCGGCGCGATGCGCGCGGCGTGGCCGAACTGCTGCGCCCGTACACCAGGGAGGCGCTGGCGCCCGGGGAATTCCTGCTCGAGCTGACGCCGAAGGATGGCAACTGGGTACTGGTCAGCGATGCCTGGTTCTTCAAGGAAGGCGAGGCGGCGCGCTGGGAAAAGGCCCGTTACGGCGAGTTCCGCGTGCTGCCCGATGGCCGCGCCTTGCTGGTGGGCATGCGCGGGGAAGATTTACAGGCGCTGTAGCCGCTTGATTGAACAAACCCAATGGCAGAATCCGGGGTCGTACCCTCAGGGTACGACCCCAGTCTTTGCTCCTGGGGTAGCCGCATCCTGTAAAATTGCCCGATGGATAATATTACGCATTCGGTCATCGGCCTCGGGGTCGGCGAACTGGTACACCGCAGCCTGCCGCCCGAGCCGCAAGCCCCCGCACAGCGCACCCGGCGTGCGCTGTTTCTGTTTACGGCCTGGTTGGCCAGCAACGCCCCCGACCTGGACCTGGTCCTCACGAAACTGCTGCCGCGTCCGTTCGGCTACATGCTGCACCACCGTGGTCACACGCATACCTTGCTGCTGGCCTTGCCGCAGGCGCTGCTGTTGCTGGCCCTGCTGTGGCTGTTGTGGCCCGGCGCGCGGCGCTTGCTCAAGGAGAGCGTGCCCGCCCGCGTCGGCCTGGCGGCTTGTCTGCTGCTGGGATTTTGCTTGCACATGGGCATGGATTTCCTCAATTCCTATGGCTTGCACCCGTTTTATCCGTTCAACAGCCGCTGGCTGTATGGCGACATGGTCTTCATTGTCGAACCCATGTTCTGGGTGCTGCTAGGCGTGCCCGTGATCATGTCCTTGCGCTACGGTATCGTCAAAAGCGTGCTGCTGGCCGGATTGGCGGCGGCCCTGTGCTTCTTTACCTATAAAACCTACCTGGCGCCCGCCGCGCTGGCCGTGCTGCTGACGCTGGGCCTGGTCCTGGCCGTGCTGCAAGGGCGGGCCGGCGAGCGGGGGCGGGGACCGCTGCTGTTGGCTTTCACGCTGGCCGCCACGTTTATCGGCACGCAGGGCGTGGCGTCGGCCATCGGCCGTACGCGCATCGAGGCGGCCGTGCAGCGGCTCGATCCGGGCACGCGCGTGTGGGACGTGGCGATGACGGCGTTTCCCAGCAATCCGCTATGCTGGATTTACGTTTCGCTCGACAGCAAGACGGACGTGTACACCCTGCGGCGCGGCACCCTGAGCCTGCTGCCCGCATCGCTGGCGCCCGCCGCCTGCCCGGCCGGGCTGGCTGAAACCAGCAAGCAAGGCCGGCAACTGGCGCCCGGCATCGCCGTCTCCGCCCAGGCGGCGGGCAGCCTGGCCGCTCTGCGTGCGCTGCAGGAAGAAAATTGCTATGTCGACGCCTGGTTCCGCTTTGCCCGCATGCCCCGATTGAATGCCGACAAGCTGACGGACGTGCGTTTCAACCCCGGCATGTTGCCCAATTTCACGACCGTCGAGCTGCAGCAGTTCCGCGGCCGGCCATGTCCCGCCTATGTGCCGGGCTGGGACCGCCCCCGCGCCGACATGCTGGCGCCGCCGCAAGCGGCGCGCCCGTAGCGGATTTGTTGCCTTGTGGAAAAATATCATGTGTGCCCATACTTCTCTGTCGCCCAGCATGCGACAATTATCAATTCAGCATGCATGTCATTGAGTTAGGATTATCTTGGAAGAGCAACACGCCTTACCGTATCTGCGGGAAACCCTGCTGTTTCTCGCCCTGGCCGGGATTTTTATTCCGCTATTGCAACGCCTGAAAGTCAACCAGGTGCTCGGCTTCCTGGCCGTGGGCGCCCTGTTCGGCCCGTTCGGCTTCGGCCTGTGGGCCGGCGACTTCCCATGGCTGACGTATTTTTCCTTCGTGCGCGCCGAGCAGGTCAGCGGCCTGGCCGAGCTGGGCGTGATGTTTCTGATGTTCATGATCGGCCTGGAACTGTCGACGGAACGGCTGTGGGCGCTGCGGCGCTGGGTGTTCGGCGCGGGCGTGGGGCAGGTGGCCGTCAGCGCCTGCCTGATCGGCGGCGTCGCGTATTACTTCGGCCTGTCGCTGGAAGCGTCCATCGTGCTGGGCCTGGTGCTGTCGCTGTCGTCCACGGCCGTGGTGATGCAGCTGCTGACGGACCAGCGCTCCCTGCAGACCCCGGCCGGCCAGGCGGGCTTTTCCATTCTGATGTTCCAGGATTTGATGGTGGTGCCGCTGTTCATCCTGATCGACGTGTTCGCCAGCGGGCGCAGCGACGACCTGGCGTATCTGCTCAGCTTTGCGGCCGTGAAATCGGCCGGCGCCATCCTGCTGATCTATCTGCTGGGACGTCGCGTGATCCGTCCCCTGTTCCAGTTTTTCGTCAAGAAACGCCAGCCTGACGTGTTCATGGCATTGACCCTGCTCAGCACCCTCGGCATCGCGGGCCTGACGTACCTGGCGGGCTTGTCGATGGCGCTGGGCGCCTTGCTGGCCGGTCTACTGCTGGCGGAAACGGAATTTCGCCACGAAGTGGAAGTGACGATCGAGCCCTTCAAGGGTTTGCTGATGGGCCTGTTCTTCATGTCGGTGGGCATGCAGATCGACGTGCGCGAAATCCTCAAGTCGCCGATTCTGATCCCCCTGGCCGTGCTGAGCCTGTTTGCCTTGAAAACCCTCGTCATCAGCGTGATTTTCCGCATCGGCGGCTTTCACTGGGGGCGCGCCGTGGAAACGGGCGTGCTGCTGGGACAGGGCGGCGAATTCGCCTTCATCGTCGTCGCGTATGCGCTCGGTACCAAGCTGATCGGCCCGCAGGTGGCGCAGTTCGTCATGCTGGTGGTGGGCCTGAGCCTGTTCGCCACGCCGGCGCTGGCCAAGGCGGCGCGCGCCTTCGGCAACTGGTGGGAACAGCGCCACCACCACCAGCTGGCCGACCTGGCGCACGGCGCGCTGCCGCCGCAGGGCAGCACCGTCATCATCGCCGGTTTCGGCCGGGTGGGGCAGTTGCTGGCCAAGGTGCTGACGGAGCAGGATATCGCCTATGTGGCGATTGAAAACGATGCGCGGCTGGTGACGACCCTGCATCCGCGCGGCTTTCCCGTGTATTTCGGCGATGCGTCGCGCGCGGAACTGCTGCAAAAGGTCAATGCCGACCGCGCCGCCGCCGTCGTGCTGACGATGGACCATGCGGCCTCCGTGCTGCATGCCGTCAAATCGATCCGCCGCGAATATCCGCAGTTGCCCGTGTATGCGCGCGCGCGCGACGAGGCGCATGCCGTGGCCCTGATACAGGCGGGCGCCACCCTGGTCGTGCCCGAGGCGCTGGAGTCGGCGCTGCAGCTGACGGCCACCGTGCTGCACACGGTGGGCCTGTCGGAAGCGCGCACGACGGACATCGTGCAGGCGGAGCGCGACCGGCGCAATGCCGTGCTGCTGGCGAAAAAATTGTCGTAGGGCAAGCCTTAGTGCAAACGTGCGTATCGCCGTGCTTTGTCAATTATCTATACAATAATAGTATATGAGCACACTACCCACATGAAAGCCGCGACGAAGAGCGGCGCGGCACCCCTGACGCCGCAGCAACTGGCGGCGCAGGAAACGCAACAGAAATACGGCAAGCCCGAGCGGGGCTGGCGCGAGCGGGTGTACACCGTCATTTTCGAGGCGGAAACGCGCACGGGCCGCGCTTTCGACCTGCTGCTGATCGCCGCCATCCTGATCAGCGTGACGGTGGTCGTGCTCAGCAGTGTCGCCTCCGTGGCCGAGCGCTACGGCACCTGGCTGACGGCGCTCGAATGGTTTTTTACCATTTTATTTACCATCGAATATTTCGCCCGCCTGTCGTGCCTGCAGCATCCGGTGCGCTACGCCAAGAGTTTTTTCGGCATTATCGACTTGCTGGCCATCGTGCCGACCTATATCGGCTTGCTGCTGCCGGGTGCGCACGTGCTGATCGACGTGCGCATTTTGCGGCTGCTGCGCATGTTCCGTATCCTCAAGCTCACCTCGTATGTGCATGAATACACGGTGCTGGGGCGGGCCTTGCTGGCCAGCCGGCGCAAGATCCTCATTTTCTTGTCTTTTGTCATGATGGTGGTCTTTCTGCTGGGTACTGTGATGTATGTCGTGGAAGGGCCGGATAACGGCTTCAGCAGTATTCCCACGTCGATTTATTGGGCCATCAGCACCATGACCACGGTCGGTTTCGGCGATATCACGCCGCGCACCGACATCGGGCGCACCATCGCTTCGCTGATGATGCTGCTCGGCTGGGGCATCCTGGCCGTGCCTACCGGCATTATCAGTGCCGAAATGACGGTGCAGCGCAGCTCCAAGCTGGTCACCACGCGTACCTGCCCCACGTGTCTGAAAGAAGGGCTCGATGACGATGCCAATTTCTGCAAGAACTGCGGGGTCGATTTGCCGCCGCTGGCGCGCGATTAGCGTATAGACCATACATAGACCATATTTACTTTACTTTGTTAAGGCCAACATGATTCCAGTTCGCCTGATCGCGACGGGCAAAGCCTTGCCGTCGCATAGTGTGACTTCCGCCAGCCTGGACCTGAAATTGGGGCATCCGGATGGCTATACCCTGCGCAAGAGCGGCGTGCTGTCGCGCTTTGTCGCCGCGCCCGATGAATCGCAAAGCCAGCTGGGCGCCGCCGCCCTGCTCGACGCGCTGAAGAATGCCAGCCTGCGTCCGGCCGACATCGACTTGCTGATCTGCGCCTGCGGCGTGCCCGAGCAAGCCTTGCCGAATACGGCCTGCTTCGTGGCCGAACATGCCGGTTTGCCGCCAGGCACGCAAAGCTTCGACGTCAACGCCAGCTGCCTCAGTTTCATGGCCGCCTTCCGCGTGGCCGCGTCCATGCTGGCCGGCGGCGCCTACCGCCGCATCGCCATCGTCTCGTCCGACCTCGCCTCGCGCGGCGTCGACTGGAGCGAACCGGAAGCGTCGATGATCTTTGGCGACGGCGCCGCCGCCGTCATCGTCGAGCGCGGTGACGGCAGCGCCGGCATCCGCGCCTACAAGATGGGCACGTATCCGGAAGGGCGGCGCTACTGCGAAATCCGCGGCGGCGGCACCGAGCGCAACCCCCGCAACGGCTGCGAACCGGGCGACTACCTGTTCCGCATGGATGGCAAAGCCGTGTTCCGCCTGGCCGTCAAGGTGATGCCGGATTTCCTGGCGGAACTGATGGCCGAATCGGGCGCGGGACTGGAAAAAATCGACGTGGTCGTGCCGCACCAGGCCAGCCCGCTGGGCCTCGCGCATGCGGCGCGCATCCTCGACGTTCCCGATGCTAAAATCATCAAGATCTTTGAAACGCATGGCAACCAGGTGGCCGCGTCCCTGCCCACCGCCCTGCACGAGGCGGTGATGACGGGGCGGGCCGTGGCAGGCCAGCGTTTGCTGATGATGGGTACGGCCGCGGGCCTGACCATCGGCGGCATGATTCTTGACCTGTGAAGGTGGTGCGATGAGGCGGATACTGGTCACGGGAGCGACGGGCGGCTTGGGGCGCAATGCCGTGCGCACCCTGCTGGCGCAGGGCGTGGAAGTGCGCGCCACGGGCCGCAACGCGGCCGTGGGCCGCGAGCTCGAACGCATGGGCGCGCAATTCGTGGCGCTCGACCTGGCGCAAGCGACCCCGCGCCAGGTCGACGAGCTGGTACGCGGCATGGACGCCGTCTGGCACTGCGCCGCGCTGTCCTCGCCGTGGGGCGCGGAGCGCGACTTCATCGCCGCCAACGTCACGGCCACGGCCCAGCTGCTGCGCGCGGCTGCCGGCCTGCACGTGGCGCGCTTCGTGCACATCTCGACCCCGGCCATCTATTTCGACTACCGCAACCGCTACGAGGTGCCGGAAACCTTCCGCCCCGACGCTTTCGTCAACGCGTACGCGCGTTCGAAAGCGATGGCGGAAAAACTGGTGCAGGAGTGCGTCGACCGCCACCGCGGCATGACGTGCGTGATCCTGCGCCCGCGCGCCATCTTCGGCCCGCACGACCAGGTGCTGATCCCGCGCCTGGCGAGGGTGCTGCAGGAGCGCGGCGGCAAGCTGCCGCTGCCCAATGGCGGCGCGGCCACCATCGACGTCACCTATGTGGATAACGTCGTGCATGCGATGTGGCTGGCCACCGTGCACAAGACCATCGCTTCGGGCGCCGCCTTCAACATCACGAATGGCGAGCCGGCGCGCCTGTGCGACATCTTGCGCAGCCTGTTCTGCGACCATCTGCAGCAGCCGTTCGAAATCGTCAGCGTGCCTTATCGCGTGCTGGCGCTGGTGGCGCGCCTGATGCAGTTCGCCTCGCGCTTCACGCGCCGCGAGCCCTCATTGACGCCCTACAGCATCGGCGCGCTCAGTTTTGACATGACGCTCGATAACGCCAAGGCGCGCAAGGTGCTCGGCTACCGTCCCGTCATCAGCCTGCAGGACGGCATCGCCCGCACGGCGCAGTGGATGCGCCAGGAAGCGGCGGCGCACAAGGTGGGCAAGGAGCGCAATGGCTAGCATCACCGCATTTCGCGTCGGCCACTGCACCCATCCGTCGTGCATGGTCTTGAAAGGCAGCGGGCTGGCCAGCCGCTGCTTCCCTTCGCGCGCCTACCTGATCGAAACCCGCGCGGGCCTGTACCTGTGGGACACGGGGTATGCCGAGCACTTCCGCGCCGCCACGTCGAAAGGCGTCTACCGCATGTACGCGTGGGTAACGCCCATCTCGTTCGACGAGAATGAGTCGCTGCACGGCCAGCTGCGCGCGCATGGCGTATCGCCCTGCGACATCCACACCTTGCTGCTGTCGCACTTCCACGCCGATCATATCGCCGGCCTGCGCGACTTTCCCGGCGCGCGGCTGATGGCCTCCAAAACGGGCTGGGACGCCGTGCGCGGTTTGTCCGGCGTGGCCGCCGTGCGCCAGGCCTTCGTGCCCGAGCTGCTGCCAAACGATATCTCTGACCGCCTGGCGTTTGTCGAAAGCGTGCCCGAGACGGCCTTGCCGGCCGCCTTGCTGCCGTTCACGCACGGGCGCGACGTCAGCGGCACGGGCGAGATCTACATCGTCGACTTGCCCGGCCACGCCATCGGGCATATCGGCGCCTTCGTGCTGCACGACGGCGGCTGGACCCTGCTGGCGTCGGACGCGGCCTGGGTGCCGGAAAGCTTCCAGCAGCTGCGCGGACCGTCCGAACTGTCGTTCCTCATCCAGCACAAGCGCGCGCCGTACTACGCCACACTGAACCGCTTGCACCAGCTGCACCAGTCGGGCCAGGCGCAGATCCGCATCACGCATGAAGATACCAACGATTATTTGCCAGTGGCGGGCCGCCCGTGAAGCGTATTGTCTGGCTGTTGCTGTCGTACTGGCGCACGCGCCGCCTGCGTTTCGCAAGCCGCGCGCAGCTCGACGCCTACCAGCACAAGCAGCTGGCCCGTTTCGTCGATGTGCTGTGCGCGCGCAGCCGCTATTTCGCCCCGTACCGCAAGCTGCCGCTGGCGCAGTGGCCGACGATGAACAAGGCCCTGATGCTCGAGCATTTCGACGCCATGAACACCGAGGGAATCACGTTGGCGCAGGCGATGGATGCGGCCATGGCGGCCGAGCATAGCCGCGACTTCACGCCGGCCGTGGGCGACATCACGGTGGGCCTGTCGTCGGGCACCTCGTCGCGGCGCGCCGTGTTTACCGTCAGCCCCCGCGAAAAGGCCCAATGGGCGGGCGTGATGCTGGCCAAGGCGCTGCCTGACGGCCTGTTTTCCGGCGAACGGGTCGCCCTGTTCCTGCGCGCGAACAGCAATCTGTACACGGCCGTGCGTTCGCCGTGGCTCACGTTTGCCTTCTACGACCTGTTCGCACCGTTCGACAGCCTGTGCGCGCAGCTGGCGCGCTATCAGCCTTCCGTGATCGTCGCGCCGGCCCAGGTGCTGCGCCAGCTGGCGCTCCGCGTCATCGATGGCAGCCTGGCGCTGGCGCCTAAAAAAGTCATCTCGGTGGCCGAAGTGCTGGAAGCGCAGGACCGCGCGCTGATCGTGCAGGCGTTCGGCGCCGTGCATGAAATCTACCAGGCCACCGAGGGTTTCCTCGCCAGCAGCTGCGAGCACGGCGTGCTGCACCTGAACGAGGAATACGTGCACATCGAACCGCAGTGGCTCGATGCGGAACAGCGTCGTTTCGTGCCCGTGATTACGGACTTCACGCGCATCACGCAGCCCATCGTGCGCTACCGGCTGGACGATATTTTGATCGCGCGCGCCACGCCATGCCCGTGCGGCCGCGCCACGCGCGCCATCGATGGCATCGAAGGGCGCTGCGACGACATGCTGCTGCTTCCCTCTGCACGCGGCGGCGCCCCCATCGCCGTGTTTGCCGACGTGCTGACGCGCGCGTTCGCGCAAGCCTTGCCGCCGGACGCCGACTACCGCCTGCTGCAATCGGGCGACAGCGCCTTGCAGCTGCACGCGGCCCTCGACGACGCTGGCCTGGCTGCCTTGCGCGAACACCTGGCGGCGGTGCTGCGCGGCCTGGGCGTGGCCGTCGACAGCCTGGTCTGGACGACGAGCGGCGAATTGCCTCCCTTTGACCCCACCATGAAACGGCGCCGCATCCGGCGCCTTGCCACTGCATGAATCCTTCTTCCATGACTTTAGCTTGCCGCCTGCTGCACCTGCTGGCCGGCTGGGGCAGCGTCGGCCTCGTGTATTTTTCCAGCGATGTGCTGCAAGGGCAGGGGGTACTCTTGCCGGAAACGGCGCTGGACCGCGCCATTCCCTACACGGATGCCGCCATCTGGCTGTACCTGTCCTTCTTCGTCCTGATCCCGTACGCCTACCTGGCGGCCGACGCGGCCCGCGTGCGCTGGCTGGCGCGCGCCATGGCGCTTTCTGCGCTGGCTTGCGGCGTGGTCTTCCTGCTGTACCCGACGACGCTCGCGTATCCGCCCGTGGGCGAGGGCGGCGCCTGGAGCACGCAGGCGCTGCGCCTGCTGCAGGCGGCGGATTCCGCGCAAAACTGCCTGCCGTCGCTGCATGGCGCCCTGACCTTGCTGTGCGTGTGGGCCCTGTGCGACAAGCGCTATTTGCTGCGCTCCGCGCTGGCCGTGGTGCTGGGCGTGGCCATCTGCTACGCCATCATCGCGCTGCGCCGGCACGTGAGCATCGACCTGGCCGCCGGCCTGGCTGTCGGCATCGCTGGCGGCATGCTGGCGAAAATGCAGGTATTCTGGACCGCTCACCGCGTCATTTCTACTGAAACCGCATCATGATGAACCCCTTTGCTCTCTCTTTCCTTGTCATGCTGGCCTTCGTGCTGGCCGAACTGCTGATTCTCAAATGGGTACGCAAGACCCCGGTGCCGTGGAAGGACGTGATCTTCAACCTCAATTCAGGCCACATCCTGATGTGGGTGTTCCGCGGCGTGGAAGTGGCGGCGTTCGCCCTGCTGCTGCGCCATGTGAACCTGCACATCGTCGACCAGTGGCCCGTGGCCGCGCAGTGGGTGTTCGCTTTTTTTGCCTGGGACCTGTGCTTTTACTGGATGCACCGGCTGCACCATAAGATTCCCTTGCTGTGGGCCGTGCACGTGGTGCACCACCAGGGCGAGCATTTCAACCTGTCGCTGGGCGTGCGCAATTCCTGGTATTCGTCGCTGACGAATTTCCCGTTCATCGCCATCCTGGCCGTGCTGGGCGTGCCGCTGGAAATCTTCCTTGTAGTCTCGTCCCTGCATTACACGGTGCAGTTCTATAACCACAATGCACTAGTGAACAAGTCCGGCATTCTCGATAAATTCATGGTCACGCCCTCGCACCACCGCGTGCACCACGGCACCGATAAACGCTATATCAACCGCAATTTCGGCGGTACCCTGCTGCTGTGGGACAGGCTGTTCGGCAGCTTCCAGCCCGAACTCGAGGGCGTGGAAATGCGCTATGGCGTGAAGGGCATGACACCCACGCATAATCCGCTCCTGGCCAGCAACGGCAAGCTGTTCAAATGGCTGCGCGCGCGCTTTCCCCACTGGCAGTCGCGCGGCACTTTCGAGGTGCCTGAACTGTTCATCGGCATCGGCGGCGTGATCCTGTTTGGCCTCGTGATCTATTACGTCAACCACGAAGCGGCGCTGGCCGGCGCGCAGCAAGCCATCCTGTTCGCGCTGATTTTTGGCGGCACCTTGGCGCTGGGCGGCCTGTCGGACGCGCGCCGCTGGGGCGCCATTGCCTGGGTCGCCATCGCCGTGGCCATGCCGGCCCTGTATCTGGGCTGGTATGGCGCGCGCGACGTGTGGGGCATGGTGTTCCTGGCCGCGCTGCTGGCGCATGGCCTCGACGGCGCTCGCCGCCTGTGGTGGCCGGCCGCGGCGGGGACGCGCGCGTGACGCCTGTGCCTTCCCTGCCGCCGCTGCGCTTCCAGCCCGCCCGTGATTCCGCCTTCCGCCGCGAACTGCGCGCGCGCGCCGACGCCTACCTGGCGGCCGAAGGAAAACACCGCTTCGGCGACTGGCGCCTGCATGCTAAAACCGTCTTCCTGGCCGCGCTGGCGGCAGGGCTGTATGCGCTGGCCTTGAGTGCCGGCGACACCTGGCCGTTTGTCGCCAGCTATGTCGCCTGCCTGGTCGCGGCCATGGCGCTGGCCATGAATACCCTGCACGACGCGGCCCACAGCGCCGTCTTCCGCCAGGGACGCCTGAATCGCATCCTGATCCGGCTGGTGGGCTTGCCCGTGGGCGTGGACACGGATTTCTGGACCATCCGCCACGTGCATTTCCACCACACCTACGCGAACGTGGAAGGCTATGACCTCGACACGGAGCCGAACCCCTTCCTGCGCCAGACGCCGTTCCAACGCTGGTCGCCCCAGTACCGCTATCAATACCTGTATTGGCCCGTGGTGGCGGCCCTGTCGCTGCCGTATTTGAACTGGTATGGCGACTGGCTGGACCGCTTCGGCAAGACGCCCGTCGCCGCGCACAGCCGCTTGCAGGGCTGGCGCGGCTGGCTGTCGTTCCTGGGCTGGAAGCTCGGCCACGTGGCGCTGGTGCTGGCGCTGCCCATGTGGGTGCTGCAGCAGCATGGCATAGCCTGGGGCGTGGTGCTGGGCGCGTATTTCGTGGGCCAGATGCTCGCCTCGTGCGCGCTGGTGGCGCTGATCCTCGGCACGCACTGGGCTGAAGTGGAATTCTTCCAGCCGGGGCAGGACGGCACCCTGCCGCATGACTGGTACCAGCACACGTTTTACACGGCCTGCGACTGGACGCCGAAGCCGCGCGCGCTGCGCTGGCTCGGCTACTGGCTCGGCGGATTGAATTTGCACCTGACGCACCATTTGTTCCCCACCTGGAGCCACCGCCACTACCCGGCGCTGGCGCGCATCCTGGCCGAACTGGCGCCGCGCCACGGCCTTGTGTACCGCGAACTCGGTTATGGCCAGCTGCACGCCTCGCAGCAGCAATTTCTGCGCGCCATGGGCCAGCCGCCCACCCGCACCTGACGAATCGCGCTTGACTGGGATTCTGTTTCGTCTTACATTTCTGTAACGACAGAAATAAGAGAAAATCATGGAATTGAGTCCGACCACGCAGAAGTACATTCTCCATTGGGGCGAAATGGGCACCCGCTGGGGCGTCAACCGCACGGTGGCGCAGATCCACGCGCTGCTGTTCCTGGCGAATGAACCGCTGACGGCGGAAGACATCGCGGCCAGCCTGAACGTGGCCCGCTCGAACGTCAGCAACAGCCTGAAGGAATTGCAAAGCTGGGGCCTGGCGCGCATCACGCACGTGATGGGGGACCGGCGCGACCACTTCGTCGCCCTGCAGGATGTGTGGGAAATCTTCCGCGTCATCATGGAAGAGCGCAAGCGGCGCGAGATCGATCCCACCCTGACGGTGCTGCGCGAATGCGCGATCGAGGGCGAACAGGATGCGGCGATACCGCCGGCCACGCTGGCGCGCATGGGCGAAGTGCTGGCCTTCCTGGAAATGCTCAGTTCCACCTACAGCGACTATAAAAACCTGCCGCCGGCGACCCTGCAGCGCATGCTGTCGATGGGCGGCAAGGTGGCCAAGTTCCTCAGCCCGGACGACAAGCCTGGCAAGCCGGGAAAAGCATGAACGGCCCCTCGGAAGGAGAATTGTTCAAGAAGGTCATGGGCGAGCGATGGCTCACCCTGCACCCGGACATCCGGCGCCGTTTCGAGAAAAATCCCGCGCCGGGCCAGCCCCTGTATTACCGGGGCGAACTCAGTGAACTCACCAGCTCGCGCCTGGGCAAGGTGCTGGGCTGGCTCACGCGTCCCTTCATCGACGGCGCCCTGATCCCGCATGACGATCACGACTTCCCCGTCGATATCGAAGTCTATTCGCGCCCCGGCTGCCCCTTCATCTTCAAGCAGCGCACCTACCGCCTGCATGGCCGCGCGCCGATCCGCTTCACGTCCTACATGGCCGAAAGCGCGAAGGGCGAAGTGCTCGAATACGTGGGCATGGGCCTGGGCATGAAGCTGGTGCTGCACGTGGAAGATGGCAACCTGCATTTCACCAGCGATGGCTATTTTTGGGATCTTTTCGGCTGGCGCCTGCCGCTGCCCGGCGTGCTCACGCCCGGCAAGACCTATCTGTGCCACCGCAACGATACGCCGCAGCAGTTCAACATCCGCATCGAGATCCGCCACGCCCTGTTTGGCACCACATTCACCCAGGTCGGCGTGTTCCGCGAATCCGCCGCACCGGAAATGAAGGAGACACCATGAATACGCATCTGCTGGCCCTGCAACTGATGGCGGCGCAAGGCTGCCTGGGCGCCTTCGACACCATCTATCACCATGAAATCACGGAAGCGCTGCCGCAAAAGGCCTCGGCGCGCCTGGAACTGACCATCCATGCCACACGCGCGCTGATCTACAGCCTGCTGTTCGTGGGCCTGGCGGCCTGGGAATGGCATGGCGCCTGGGCCTGGGTGCTGGTGATCGTGTTTGGCGTGGAAATCGTGCTGACCCTGTGGGATTTCGTCGTCGAAGACCAGACCCGCCTCTTGCCCGCCACGGAGCGGGTCACGCACACGGTGCTGGCGATCAACGCGGGCGCCTTCATCGCCCTGCTGGCCCTCAACAGCAGCGGATGGGCGACCTTGCCGACGGCCCTCGTATGGCAGCCGTACGGCTGGCTCAGCGTCTTCCTCGCCCTGTGCGGCGTGGGCGTGGGCCTGTCCGGCCTGCGCGACGCGTACGCCGTATGGCAGCTGGGCCGGCGCAAGGTGCAGGAGCAGGAAGAGCAGGAGGAACATCTGCGCTTTGCCGCCGCGCCGCAGTCCGTGCTGGTGACGGGCGCCACGGGTTTCATCGGCCAGCAACTGGTCAGCGCCTTGCTGGCCGACGGCCATGCGGTGACGGTGCTGACGCGCCAGCCCAAGCAGGCCGCGTGGACCTTCGACGGCCAGGTGCGCTGCATCCGGTCGCTGGACGCATTGTCGGATGCGCAGCGCATCGACATGGTGGTCAACCTGGCCGGCGCGCGCATCGTCGGCAAGCGCTGGACGGAGGCGCGCAAGGCGGCCCTGCGCCGCAGCCGCGTGGCGCTGACGCAGGACCTGGTGGCGTGGATCGCCCGCGCCCAGCACAAGCCGAGGGTGCTGCTGTCCGCGTCGGCCATCGGCTACTACGGTGTGCAGCCGCAGGGCGACGCCACGGAATTGACGGAGGAGAGCGCGCCGCAAGCCATCTTCATGTCGCAGCTGTGCCAGGAATGGGAAGCGGCCGCGCGCCAGGCGGAGCAACATGGCGTGCAGGTGGGCTGCATGCGCTTCGGCCTCGTCTTCGGCCACCAGGGTTCGCTGCCGCAGATGCTGCTGCCGATACGCTTCGGTGCAGGCGGCCCGCTGGGCAGCGGCAAGCAGTGGGTCACGTGGGTGCATGTGCGCGACGTCATCCGCGGCATCGCCCATGTGGCGCGCCGCAGCGAACAGGGTGCCGTGAGCGGCGCGTATAACTTCTGCGCGCCGGAAGCGATCGAGCAGCGCCGCTTCGCCCAGGTGGCGGGCACCGTGCTGCACCGCCCCAGCGTCGTGCCCACGCCGGCCTTCGTCATGCGCGCCTTGCTGGGCGAGCAGGCCGACTTGCTGGTGGAAGGTCAGCGGGTCGCCCCGCGCCGCCTGTTGGCCGACGGATTCAGCTTCCGCTATCCGCAGCTGGAAGGGGCGCTGCGCAGTTTGTGACGTGGGGTGGTATCGCGTTGCTCCGGGCGTAGAATAGGCATGCTCCGGGGTCAGACCCGGCGGGTCTGACCCCACAGGAGAAGTCCATGCCCCGCTTCAGCCATACGATAGACAGTCATGTTTACCAGTTTGCCAGCCTGAAGGAGCTGCTGGCCAAGGCCACGCCGCCGCGTTCGGGCGACGTGCTGGCCGGCGTGGCGGCCGCCAGCGCGCGCGAGCGGGTGGCGGCGCAACTGGCGCTGGCCGAGGTGCCATTATTGACATTTCTCAATGAGGCGCTGGTGCCGTATGAAGGCGATGAAGTCACGCGCCTGATCATCGATACCCACGCGCGCGCCGCGTTCGCGCCCATTTCCCATCTGTGCGTAGGCGACTTTCGCGACTGGCTGCTCGACGACGCGACGGACACGCCCACGCTGTCGCAGGTGGCCGCCGGCATCACGCCGGAAATGGCGGCCGCCGTCTCGAAAATCATGCGCCTGCAGGACCTGGTGCTGGTGGCCCGCAAGTGCCGTGTCGTCACGGCTTTCCGCAATACCCTGGGCCTGGAAGGGCGCCTGTCCGCGCGGCTGCAGCCGAACCACCCGACGGATGACGCCACGGGCATCGCGGCGTCGGTGCTCGATGGCTTGATGCTGGGCAGCGGCGACGCCGTGATCGGCATCAATCCCGCCACCGACAATGTGGCGCAGGTGGTCTCGCTGCTGCAGCTGCTCGACGCCGTCATAGCTCAATATCAGATTCCCACGCAGTCCTGCGTGCTCACGCACATCACCAATACGCTCGAGGCGATCCGCCGCGGCGCACCCGTCGACCTGGTGTTCCAGTCGGTGGCGGGCACGCAGGCGGCCAACCGCAGCTTCGGCATCGACCTGGCGCTGCTGGCCGAGGGACAGGCGGCGGCCCTGTCGCTGGGGCGCGGCACGGTGGGCAGCAACGTCATGTATTTCGAGACGGGGCAGGGCAGTGCCCTGTCGGCCGGCGCCCACCACGGCATGGACCAGCAGACGTGCGAGGCGCGCGCGTATGCGGTGGCGCGCGCGTATCAGCCGCTGCTGGTCAATTCCGTGGTGGGCTTTATCGGCCCCGAATACCTGTACGACGGCAAGCAGATCATGCGCGCGGGGCTGGAAGACCATTTTTGCGCCAAGCTATTGGGCCTGCCCATGGGCTGCGACGTGTGCTACACCAACCACGCGGAAGCGGACCAGGACGACATGGATGCCTTGCTGACCATGCTGGGTGTGGCCGGCTGCAATTTCATCATGGGCGTGCCGGGTGCGGACGACATCATGCTCGGCTACCAGAGCACCTCGTTCCACGACGCCCTGTATGCGCGTCGCGTGCTGGGCCTGCGTCCCGCGCCCGAATTCGCGGCCTGGCTGGCGCGCATGCAGATCACGGATGCGCAGGGAAATCTGAACGTGGCGCTGGCGCCGGCCTTCCAGGCAGCCCTGCTGCGCCTGGATGCCTAGGGGATATGCATGGACGAAAACCATCTGTGGCAGGCGCTGCGCGCGCATACGGCGGCGCGCATCGCGCTGGGGCGCCGCGGCGTGAGCGTGCCGACCCGCGCGCAACTGGCGTTTCAGCTGGCCCACGCGCAGGCGCGCGACGCCGTGCACCTGGCCCTCGATGGCGAAGCCCTGGCAAGCACCCTGGCCGCGCAGGGGCAAGCCAGCGTGCATCTGCACAGCGCCGCCGCCACGCGTGCCGACTATCTGCAACGCCCCGACCTGGGGCGCCGGCTCGATGATGCTTCACGCGCGCGCCTGGCCGCTGGTACGACGGGAGTGGACCTGGCGCTGGTGGCGGCCGATGGCCTGTCGGCGCTGGCCGTGCAGCGCCACGCGGCGCCGTTCCTGGCCGGTTTGCGCGAACGGCTGGCGCTGGAAGCGTGGACGCTGTCGCCCGTGCACATTGTGGCGCAGGGGCGGGTGGCTATCGGCGACGAGGTAGGGGAATTGATAAAAGCGCGGGCCGTGCTGGTGCTGATCGGCGAGCGGCCTGGCTTGAGTTCCCCGGACAGCCTGGGCCTGTACCTGACGTGGGCGCCCAAGGCAGGTTTGCTGGACGAGCGCCGCAACTGCATCTCGAACGTGCGCCCCGAGGGGCTGGCGTATGCGCCAGCCGCGTACCGGCTGCACTACCTGCTGTCGCAGGCGTTCAGCCGGCAGTTGTCGGGCGTGGACTTGAAGGATGAAACGGTGGAAGAGGGCGCGGCCCTGGCGGGCGCGCGCAATTTCCTGCTGGCGTGATCAGACTTCGCGGATTTCGTCGAGCGGCCAGCGCGGGCGCACGTTGAACGAGTAATCGTGCTTGGCGGCGTCGGGGTTGATCTGCAGGCGCATGGCGCCGGCAAAGGCGATCATGGCGCCGTTGTCCGTACAGAATTCCAGCTCCGGGTAATACACTTTAAAACGCTTCTTGGCGGCGGCCGCATTGAGCGAGGCGCGCAGCTGCGCGTTGGCGCCCACGCCGCCGGCGATCACCAGGCGCTTCAAGCCCGTGTGCTTGAGGGCCGATACGCACTTGGCCGTCAGCACGTCGACGATGGCGTCGACGAAGCCCCGTGCGATGTTCGCCTTGTCCTGCTCGCAGATATTGGCGATGACTTTTTCTTCATGGTTTTTCACCACCGTCAGCACGGCCGTCTTCAGGCCGGAAAAGCTGAAGTTGAAATCCTTCGAATGCAGCATGGGGCGCGGCAGTTTATACGCCAGCGGGTCGCCGAATTCGGCCAGGCGCGAAATGGCGGGACCGCCCGGGTAACCGAGTCCCAGCAGCTTGGCCGACTTGTCGAATGCCTCGCCGGCCGCATCGTCGAGGGTTTCGCCCAGCATCGTGTACTGGCCCACGCCATCGACGCGCATCAGCTGGGTGTGGCCGCCCGACACCAGCAGGGCGATGAAGGGGAATTCCGGCGGCTCGGACGCCAGCAGCGGCGACAGCAAATGGCCTTCCAGGTGGTGGATGCCCAGCACCGGCTTGTTGATGGCCAGGCCCAGGCTGCAGGCGACGGACGATCCCACCAGCAGCGCGCCGGCCAGCCCCGGGCCTTGCGTGTAGGCGATGGCGTCGATTTCGGACAGGCCGATGCCGGCCTTCGTCAGGGTCTCTTCGAGCAGCGGGATGGCGCGGCGGATATGGTCGCGCGACGCCAGTTCCGGCACCACGCCGCCGTACTGCTCGTGCATGGCGACTTGCGAATAGAGGGCGTGCGACAGCAGGCCGCGTTGCGTGTCGTACAAGGCCAGGCCGGTTTCGTCACAGGAGGATTCGACGCCAAGAACAATCATGAAGGTACTGAATAGGGAGGAGTAATCCGCCATTGTAAAGGAAAGCCGGGCAGTCCACCGTGCGGCCGGCGCACCATTTCGGCGGCAGTGTGCACTTGCGCAGTGCGGCGCGTGCCGGTTTTGCCCGCGATTCCGGCTGCTTTGCGCCTGGAACGGCACTGGCACCGCTCTTGCTTAGGCAAGCGTGTGCCTTTTTCAAGGAGCTTGCGATGCCGGAACAATGGAAAATGATTTGCCGCCTGAAGGACATGCCGCTGGCGGGCGCGCGCATGGTGCAGCGGGGGCTGGCGTGGCAGGATTTGCCCGGCGTGGCGCTGTTTCGCGCGGTGGACGATACGGTCTACGCGCTGCTCGACACAGTGCCGTGCCTGGGCGGCCCGCTGGCGCATGGGGTGCTGATGGAGAAAAACCTGATGGGTCCGAAGAACAGCTGGATCATCGAGCTCGATTCGGGCCGCCTTGTGGCGCCCGTGCAGGGCATGGCGCGCATGTACGCAGTGCGCATCCTCGACGGGCGCGTCTACCTGGACATCAATGAACTGAATGTCCCGGCCAGCAAGGCGGAGCAGGCGCTGGCGGGATCGTTCGCCGTGCTGCCGCATGTGCAGATGGCGTGATGAAGGGAAAAGCAAGAACGGCGCACGGGGCGCCGTTCTTTGTCTTCAGTGATGTGTCGGCTTACGCGCTACGCGCTAAGCCGACCTACGTATTGACGCGGCCGGCCGGGTAGGTCGGATTAGGCCCACAGGGCCGTAATCCGACAACATCGTTGGCCGTAATGTTTTACGCAGGGCGATTGAGCAGGTGCGCATGCGCATCGCGCAGCATGGTGGCCGTCGTGTCCCAGTCGATGCAGCCGTCCGTGACGGAGCAGCCGTAGGTCAGTTGCGACAGGTCTTGCGGGATCTTCTGGTTGCCGCCGACGATGTTCGATTCGATCATCACGCCCACCAGCGAGCGGTTGCCCTGGCGGATCTGGTTGACCACGTCGCCCATCACCAGCGGCTGCAGTTCCGGCTTTTTATAGCTGTTCGCGTGCGAGCAGTCGACCACCAGGTTGGCCGGCAGCTTGGCCTTGGCCAGCGCTTGTTCGGCGATGGCGATCGAGACCGAATCGTAGTTCGGGCGGCCGTCGCCACCGCGCAGCACCACGTGGCCGTACGCGTTGCCGCGCGTGCGCACGATGGCGACGTTGCCTTCGGCGTTGATGCCCAGGAAGGAGTGCGGGTGCGCCGACGACAAAATCGCGTTGACGGCGATGCTGATGTCGCCATCGGTGCCGTTCTTGAAGCCGACCGGTGTCGACAGGCCCGACGACATTTCGCGGTGCGTCTGCGATTCGGTCGTGCGCGCGCCGATGGCGGTCCAGGCGATCAGGTCGCCCAGGTATTGCGGCGAGATGGGGTCCAGCGCTTCGGTAGCGGTGGGCAGGCCCAGTTCGCACACGTCGAGCAGGAACTGGCGCGCCTTTTCCATGCCTTCGTTGACCTTGAACGAATCGTCCATGTACGGGTCGTTGATGTAACCCTTCCAGCCCGTGGTGGTACGCGGTTTTTCGAAATACACGCGCATCACCAGCAGCATCGTATCCTTGACTTCCTCTTGCAGCGCTTTCAGGCGGCGCGCGTAATCGAGGCCGGCCACGGGGTCGTGGATCGAGCACGGGCCGACGACGACGAACAGGCGCTGGTCCTTGCGGTCGATGATGTTGCGCAGCGCTTCGCGGCCGCGGCTGACGGTGTCGAAGGCGCTTTCCGACAGGGGCAGCTTGGCGTGCAGTTCGGCCGGTGTCGGCATGGGCGCGAAAGAGGTGACGTTGATATTTTCGATGTCTGGCGTATTCATGATTCTGGCTCGGCTTTCGCTATTGCGTTCTTTAAGAGGCAATAGTGTAGCGGAAATGCGGCCTGGCGGCGGGGATGGGGCCAAAACGGGAATGCATGAGTTGTTTTTATGGCAGGGTCGGCACGCCGCCGGCCCCATGCTCCTGGATGCTCAATGGCCGCCGGTCACGCTGGCGCCAACGCTGTAGCGGGCGATGCGCTGGTAGTTGCCGGCCAGCTCGGGCGGCCGGGGCAGGCCGGGATGGCGCCGCACGTGCGCGAGGATGGCGGTTTCGTGCTGGCGTATCTGCGCGTCCAGGCAGGCGATCTGCTGGCGCAGCAATTGATGCAGAGCAATCTGGCCCGCGTGGAAATGGCCTTCCAGGCATGCCATCTCCTGCTTGCGCAGCTGCCGCACGGCTTGCAGGCGGCGCAGCCACAGGCGCAGTTTCACGTAGGCGGGCGAGGGCGGCGTCCAGCCAGCGGGGCGTTTGTCTTCGCAGTAATTGGCCAGCACCACGGCGCCGTGCGCCGCGTCCTCGGGCAAGCCTTGGCCGCGCAGATAGTCTGCCAGCTGCGCGGGCTGGGCGTCGCAGACCAGCATGCCCATGTCCGCCAGCGCGCGGGCCGGCGCCTCGCTGTACGGGGCGTCGAGGCGCATGCAGGCGCGCAAGCCCATGACGGGCACGTCGTTCCTTTGCAGCCAGCTGCGCAGCCAGCGGTAGCCGGCCACGTCGTTTTCCAGCACCTTGCACAGCACGTCGCCGCCCGAGCGCAGCACGGCTTTCAGCAGCAGTTTGCCAGTTTCGATGCCGACGAAGGCAGTTTCCTGTTTGATCGCGTGTTCCATGATGAGTTCCCCCTGTGCAGTCTTATACACAGCGGCGGCGCGTTTGGATGCAGGCGCGAAGCAAATTCGTAAAAATAGCCTGGAAGACTGTTGCATCTGCGCCTATCGCATCCGCCAGCCCGTCTGCACGGGGAAAAATCCGTGTAAGCTGGCGTCATGACGACTGTTTCCATCCCCCATACCGATGTGGCCGGCGAGCCATTCCCTGCAGCACGTTTCATCAAAGAAATAGGACGCGGCAAGAACGGCGCGCGCAGCATGACGCGCATTGATGCCGGCGCCCTGTACCGCGCCATGCTCGAGGGCCGCGTGTCGGACCTGGAACTGGGCGGTATTTTGTTGTCGATGCGCATCAAGGGCGAGTCCGTGGACGAGATCGCCGGCTTCCTTGACGCTGCCGAAGCCTCGTTCGTCCCGCTGGCCGCGCCGGCAGGCGAATTCGCGCCCATCATCATTCCCAGCTACAACGGCGCGCGCAAGATGGCGAACCTGACGGCCTTGCTGGCGCTGCTGCTGGCGCGCGCGGGCGCACCCGTGCTCGTGCATGGCGTCACCAGCGACCCGGGCCGCATCACGACGGCCGAAGTGCTGGCCGTGCTGGGCGTGCCCGCCTCGCTCGACCATGCGCAAGCCGAGGCCGCCATGGCGCGCAGCGAAGCGGCCTTCCTGCCCATCGAGGCGCTGGCGCCGCGCCTGGCGCACATGCTGTCGCTGCGGCGCGTGCTGGGCGTGCGCAATTCCACGCACACCCTCGTGAAAATCATGCAGCCGTTCGCCGGGCCCGCCCTGCGCCTGGTGTCGTACACGCATCCCGAATACCTGGAAATGCTCGGTGAATATTTCCTGACTGCCTGCGATCCCGCGCGGGGCGACGCTTTCCTGATGCGCGGCACGGAGGGAGAAACGGTGGCCAACGCCAACAAGGCGCAGCAGATCGACTGGTTCCACGACGGCGAGCGCACGGTGCTGGTGGAAAAGCAATTGCTGGTGGAGGAACTGCCGCATTTGCCGGCTGAGCGCGATGCGGCCACCACGGCCGCCTGGATCGCCGCCGTGCTGCGCGGCGAGGTGCCCGTGCCGCCGTCGATCGCCGAACAGGTGGAGCAATGCCTGATGGCATCGCGGCAGATTGCGGCACGGCCGCGCTAGCCGCGCCGCCGCAGTTTACAATGGCGTCTTTGTAATCAGCGGTGACCGGAATTCTTATGGCAAAACAATTTGATGTGGCAGTGATCGGCGCCGGCGCGGCCGGCATGATGTGTGCGGCTGTTGCCGCCCAGCAAGGCAAGCGCGTGGTGTTGATCGATCACGCGGCCAAGCTTGCCGAAAAGATCCGCATCTCGGGTGGCGGACGTTGCAATTTCACCAATATTAACGCCACCCCGCAAAATTTCCTTTCGGAAAACCCGCACTTTTGCAAGAGCGCGCTGTCGCGCTACACGCCGCAGGATTTCCTCACGCTGGTGAAAAAATACCGGATCGGCTACCACGAAAAGCACAAGGGCCAGCAATTCTGCAATGAATCGGCCGAGCAGATCATCGACATGCTCAAGGACGAGTGCGCCACCGGCGGCGTGCACTGGCGCATGCCGTGCAAGATCGATAATATTATCCAGCAAGATGACGGCGGCTTCGTGCTGCAGACGGACAGCGGCGACATCGAGACGGCCAGCATCGTCATCGCCACGGGCGGCCTGTCGATCCCGAAGATCGGCGCCACCGACTTTGCCTACCGCATCGCCAAGCAATTCGACCTGGCGATGGTCGAGCCGCGTCCGGCCCTGGTGCCGCTGACGTTCGATCCGGCCAGCTGGGCGCCATTTGCCGAGCTGTCCGGCATCGCGCTGGAAGTGGATGTAGAAACGGGCAGCCTGAAAGGCCGCAAGGCAACGGGCGCGCGTTTTCGCGAAGATTTGCTGTTCACACATCGCGGCCTGTCCGGTCCGGCAATTTTGCAGATTTCCAGCTACTGGCTGCCGGGCGAGCCCATCGTCATCAACCTGCTGCCGGAAGTGGACGTGGCGCAGACCTTGATCGAAGGCAAGGGCACCCTGAAGAAGCAGCTGGGCAATATCGTTGCCCAATGGCTGCCGCAGCGCCTGGCGGACTGCCTGCTGGCTGTCAACGGCCTGGCGCCGGACGCGCGCATCGCCGACATGCCCGACGCGCAGCTGCGCAAGCTGGGGCAGGCCATCAATGCCTGGTCCATCGTGCCCAACGGTTCCGAAGGCTACCGCAAGGCGGAAGTGACGCGCGGCGGCATCGACACGCGCGAACTGTCGCAGCAGACCATGATGGCCAATAAAGTGCCGGGCCTGTATTTCATCGGCGAATCGGTCGACGTGACGGGCTGGCTGGGCGGCTACAACTTCCAGTGGGCCTGGGCTTCCGGCGTGGCGGCAGGTATTGCCTTGCAGTAAGCAAGTCTGTAGGATGGGCGCACCGGTGCGTGGTTTACGCCACATTCCGGCAGCGACCTCAGGCTGCATGCCGCACGCAAGTGGGGAGGGGCTTCCCTTTCCGAATAAAAGCTGCTACTATCTATCTCTTCCTATACACCACCTCAACGGTTTGAATTTTACATGACCACTATTCGCCTTAAAGAAAACGAGCCGTTCGAAGTCGCAATGCGTCGCTTCAAACGCACCATCGAAAAAACGGGTCTGCTGACCGAATTGCGCGCTCGCGAATTCTACGAAAAGCCAACAGCTGAGCGCAAGCGCAAGCTGGCAGCTGCTGTCAAGCGTCATTACAAACGCATCCGCAGCCAACAACTGCCGAAAAAATTATTCTAAGACTGTTCAGTCAGAACCAACCCGGGTAGTTCGGCGCATTGTTCGCCACGGGTTTTGTTTTGATTCGCCTGGAGTGATACTTCAGATGAGTCGCATACCCGCTCCGGTTCGCCGCAGCGGGTTTTCGCTTTTGTGGCCGCCTGCTTGGAGTGCCTGCACGAGCATCGAACCCTACTTACCAACACGAGGATTGCCATGAGCTTGAAAGAACAAATTACCGAAGACATGAAAAACGCCATGCGCGCCAAGGAAGCGGGCAAGCTGGGCACGATTCGCCTGTTGCTGGCGGAAATCAAGCGCAAGGAAGTCGACGAGCGCATCGAGTTGACGGATGCCCACGTGACGGCCATCGTGGAAAAGATGATCAAGCAGCGCAAGGATTCGATCACCCAGTTCGAAGCCGGTGGCCGCGCCGACCTGGCCGACATCGAAAAAGCCGAGCTGGTGCACCTGATCGGCTACATGCCTGCGGGCCTGTCGGATGAAGAAGTGGCGGCCGAAGTGGCTGCCGCCGTGGCCGCCTCGGGCGCCGCCGGTCCGCAAGACATGGGCAAGGTCATGGCCATCGTCAAGCCGAAGCTGGCCGGCCGCGCTGACATGACGGTGGTCTCCGCCCTGGTCAAGAAAGCCTTGACGCCGGCCGCGTAAGCAACAATAGTAGCAAGGGCTGCCAGTCGTCGCGCTGGCAGCCTGTTAACAGCCCACACGTTGACCTGGCTCAACCTCCGGCCACGTGCGGTAGTATAGTCTGACCTATAACAAGACCCGCCCTCGCCAGTGATACCTCAATCCTTCATTTCCGATTTGCTCAACCGCGTCGATATCGTCGATGTCGTGGGCCGCTATGTGCAGCTGAAAAAAGGCGGCGCCAATTTCATGGGCTTGTGCCCGTTCCACAGTGAAAAATCGCCCAGCTTTACCGTCAGCCCCACCAAGCAGTTCTACCACTGCTTCGGCTGCGGCGCGCATGGCACCTCGATCGGTTTCCTGATCGAGTATTCGGGCATGGGCTTTGTCGACGCCGTCAAGGACCTGGCGCAAAACGTGGGCATGGTCGTGCCGGAAGCGGACGACAAGATCCCGCCGGCCCAGCGCGCACAGATCCAGGCGCAAAGCCTGGCCCTGTCCGACGCCATGACGCAGGCCTGCGATTATTACCGCGGGCAATTGCGCCACGCGCCGGAAGCCATCGCCTACCTCAAAAATCGGGGCTTGACGGGCGAAGTGGCCGCTCGCTTCGGCATGGGCTTCGCGCCCGGCGGCTGGGATAACCTGCGTTCCGTCTTCCCCGATTACGACGTGGTGGCCCTGGCCGAGGCCGGTCTCGTGATCGACAAGGTCGATGAAGAGGGCAACAACCGCAAGCGCTACGACCGTTTCCGCGAACGCATCATGTTTCCGATCCGTAATACCAAGGGCCAGGTCATCGCCTTTGGTGGCCGCGTGCTCGACCATGGCGAACCGAAATACCTGAATTCCCCGGAAACCCCCTTGTTTTCCAAGGGTTTCGAACTATATGGGTTGTTCGAGGCGCGCCAGGCCATCCGCGACGCCGGCTACGTGCTGGTGACGGAAGGGTATATGGACGTGGTGGCGCTGGCGCAGATGGGTTTCCCGCAAGCAGTGGCCACCCTGGGCACGGCGTGCACGCCCACCCACGTGCAGAAACTGCTGCGCCAGACCGACAACGTGATTTTCAGCTTCGACGGCGACAAGGCCGGCCGTCGCGCGGCGCGCCGCGCGCTGGAAGCGAGCCTGGCCCACGTGTCGGATAACAAGACGATCAAATTCCTGTTCTTGCCGTCGGAACACGATCCGGACAGCTATATCCGCGAATTCGGCGCCGAAGGTTTTGAGCAGCAAGTGCATGAAGCGATGCCGCTGTCGCAATTCTTGCTGAAAGAAGTGTCGGGCGAGCATGATTTGTCGGAACCGGAAGGGCGCGCCCGCGTGCAGTTCGACGCCAAGCCCCTGCTGCAGCTGATGGCGCCGTCGTCCCTGCGCCTGCAGATCGTGCGCGGCCTGGCGCAGTTGACGCAGTCCACGCCGGCCGAGATCGAAGCCCTGTTCGAGCTGGCGAAACCCGTTGCCGTGGCGCACCGCGCGCCGCCGAAATCGGGCCGTCCCGTGCCTGTCGGCTTGGAATTGAAGATCATGCGCATGCTGGTGGCGCATCCGCCGTTGACCTTGCGCATCGATGAAGCGGCCCTGACCGCCTTCCAGCACCTGGGGCCCGATGCGGCGCACAGCCTGGGGCAACTGGTGGCCGTGGGCCAGGCGCTGGGCGAGCACGGCAGTTTTGCCGCGCTGGCGCAGCAGTTGAAGGAGCTGGGCAGCGAATACGACGAGATCATCGGCGAGATCGCGGCCGGCACGGAATCCGATTACGACAGTGAATTGTCGTGGCTGGTGAGCACCATTCGCGAGATCAAATTGAATGCCTTGAAGGCGGAATTGCAGCAATTGTTTGCGTCGGGTTTGCCATCGGAGAAAATTGGTGTACGCTACCGCGAAATCATGCAGGAGCAAGGCGAGCTGGAACGCGAACGCGATGCCGAGTTGGTGAATCGCTAACCTTGCCATGAGGGTATGTCGCGCACTGGAAAAACATTTTTCGCGTGCTATAATTAAATGCTAAGTATTGTGTGCTTTGGCAAGCTAGTTCTGTTTCGTAAATAGTATTTGTTTTCAGTAAGTTAGGCTCTTGATCGGCGCGGTGGATCGTGTCGGCAGCCAGGGCCAACTGGCGCTTTCGGCGTTGCGGGCAAGGCTCGCAGACGCTGGCAAGCCGCGCCAGGCTCTCGCTCCCAACGCGGTCGATGCAGGAATTTTTGCCGAGGCGGCTGGCAACAGCCGGTGGACAGGAATTGCTGCGCTTCCCGCGGATCGTGGCCGATGAGGTGTAAGTAACGTAACAGTGTCGAATTTGCGTAGTCGGCAGGTTCGAAGATGGTGGTTCCCGCAGGTAGACAGGGAACTGGCAGCAAACTTTATCCTAATCCACCGTAAAGCAAGTCGTTGTGTAATCGAAAGCGCCTGTGCCAATCAAGAAACCCGAATCCAAAGCGGCTGCAAAGCCCACTAAAGTTACCACGAAAGCTGAAAAGGCGCTCGACCGGCCAGAAGCGCGCGTGACCAGCGCGCCCGTGGTCAGCCAGACCACCGACGCCGCTACCCTGGCGGCCATCGATACGTCCGGTTATGTCTTGCCGTCGGTAAAAGTGCCAGGCCGCCGCGGCCGCAAGCCAAAAGAATTCCAGCCAGAAAATGATGAAGTCGCCGCCCTGAACGCCGTCGAGCGGGCCGAACTGAAGGCCGTCGACAAGGCCAAGGCCAAGGACCGCAAGGCGAAAGAGCGCGCGCTGCTGAAGGACGCGTTCTCGTCCGACACGGAAGCGAGCGAAGAAGAACTCGAGCGCCGGCGCCAGAAACTCAAGACCCTGATCAAGTTCGGCAAGGAACGCGGTTTCCTCACGTATGCTGAAATCAACGATCACTTGCCCGAAAACATCGTCGATCCGGAAGCCATCGAAGGCATCATCGGTACCTTCAATGACATGGGCATCGCCGTCTACGAACACGCGCCCGATGCGGAAACGTTGTTGCTGTCTGATAACGTTGCCGTCGTCACCAGCGATGACGAGGCGGAAGCGGCGGCCGAGGCCGCATTGTCGACCGTCGACTCCGATTTCGGCCGCACCACCGACCCCGTGCGCATGTACATGCGCGAAATGGGCTCGGTCGAGCTGCTGACGCGCGAAGGCGAGATCGAGATCGCCAAGCGCATCGAAGATGGCTTGAAAGACATGATCCAGGCCATTTCCGCCTGTCCCGTGACGATCGCCGAGATCATCGCCGCCGCCGACCGCATCGCCAACGAAGAGATCAAGATCGACGAAATCGTCGACGGCCTCGTCGATGAGAACGAACCGGTCGCCGCCGCTCCTGTCGTGTCCGCTCCCGTCGAAGAAGACGAGGAAGAAGGCGAAGCGGAAGAAGAGGAAGAGGAAGAAGAGGAAGAAGCGAGCGCTTCGGGCGCCGCCGGCTTCTCGGCCGAACAGCTGGAAACCCTGAAACGCACGGCGCTGGAAAAATTTGCAGTCATTTCGCAGCAGTTCGACAAGATGCGCCGCGCCTTCGAAAAGGAAGGCTACAACTCCAAGCCCTACGCCAAGGCGCAGGAAGCCATTTCGCAAGAGTTGCTGGGCATCCGCTTCACGGCCAAGGTCGTGGAAAAGCTGTGCGACACCCTGCGCGGCCAGGTCGACGAAGTGCGCCATATCGAGAAGCAGATCCTCGACGTGGCCGTGAACCGCTGCGGCATGCCGCGCGCCCACTTCATCAAGGTCTTCCCGGGCAATGAAACCAACCTCGACTGGGTCGATGGCGAAGTCAACGCAGGACACGCGTACAGCGCCATCCTGGGCCGCAACATTCCGACCGTCAAGGAGCTGCAGCAGCGCCTGATCGACCTGCAGGCGCGCGTCGTGCTGCCGCTGCCGGACTTGCGCAATATCAACCGCCAGATGGCGGCCGGTGAAATGAAGGCGCGCAAGGCCAAGCGCGAAATGACGGAGGCCAACTTGCGCCTGGTCATTTCGATCGCCAAGAAATACACGAACCGGGGCCTGCAATTCCTCGACCTGATCCAGGAAGGCAATATCGGCCTGATGAAGGCGGTCGACAAGTTCGAATATCGCCGCGGCTACAAGTTCTCCACGTATGCGACCTGGTGGATCCGCCAGGCCATCACGCGCTCGATCGCCGACCAGGCGCGCACGATCCGCATTCCCGTGCACATGATCGAAACGATCAACAAGATGAACCGTATCTCGCGTCAAATCCTGCAGGAAACAGGCGCGGAGCCTGATCCGGCCACCCTGGCGATCAAGATGGAGATGCCCGAGGACAAGATCCGCAAGATCATGAAAATCGCCAAGGAACCGATCTCGATGGAAACGCCGATCGGCGACGACGACGATTCCCACCTGGGCGACTTCATCGAGGACAACAACACCCTGGCGCCGGCTGACGCAGCGCTGCACGCCTCCATGCGCGGTGTGGTCAAGGACGTGCTCGATTCCCTGACGCCACGCGAAGCCAAAGTGCTGCGCATGCGTTTCGGCATCGAGATGTCCACCGACCACACCCTGGAAGAAGTGGGCAAGCAATTTGACGTGACGCGCGAGCGCATCCGCCAGATCGAAGCCAAGGCGCTGCGCAAGCTGCGCCACCCATCGCGCTCCGACAAGCTGAAAAGCTTCTTGGAAGGCAACTAGAAGCCAATAGGGCTTGACGTGCGCCCCTGATACCCCTATCCTCGCGTGTCCGTTTCCAAAACGGCCGCGCGAGGCGGGCATCAACAGCGCCGCCAAGCCGCAGTCCCCGGGCCTCTAGCTCATGCTTGGTTAGAGCAGCGGACTCATAATCCGTTGGTGCCGTGTTCGACTCACGGGAGGCCCACCATTTATTTCCGCTTGCAGATCTGCAAGCGTCGTCTCTTCAGGACTGATCCACAGATAGCTAAGTAGTTCAGCACGCTTCTGTGGGTCAGCTTCTCCTTCAGCTCCCGCCAGTGCAATTGCTCTGTCCGTATCGGCCCCGATGATTGCAGCCATTTTCGCCGCATAGTACGCCGAGAGGTGTTTACGCTTCTTCCATGTGCTAATCGCCGCTTCATTGATCCCTAATCCCTGAGCGATAGTCTTAGCCTTATGGATTTTCAAAACTTCATTTAATAATTCAATCGTGCTATTCATTGTTTTTGCTCGCAGGAAAACTTCTCATGATGTAATATATTCTCATCGTGATAAGTAACTTCTCACGATGTAAGTAAACGATAGCACATCTACGTTGAATGTAAACCGCTCAGTCTCCGGCCCACGGGCCGCCTGTTTGCCCACTGGTACGCCTTGGGAGGTTTTCTGGTTGTGTCAAAAAGTGTGCATATTCAGTAGTAGGTATTCGATATCGCGTCTTACTTTTTCTGTTGTAGGAATGCTTGGATAGCGAATCGTGTGGTATCCGGCTTGTTTGAGCATGGCGTCTCTCTCTCGGTCGTTGTCTTCGCGGCCTATGTGGCTGCGGTCGTCTAGCTCGATCACTGCGACGACGTTCATGTGGTTGCTGCATAAAACGAAGTCAACAACCTTTCGGTTGAATCGATTTCGGGTTTGCCAGCCATCGGCAGTGATGAGTGCGGAAAACGCTACTTGTGTTAGCACGATGCATTCAGGTAGTGCAGCTGTTAAGAGCGCGAACATTTGTTGCTCGCGATTTGTAAGGATTTGCTTTCGCTTTATCTGTAGTGGCCCAGGTGTTTGGGGGAAAAGATGCCTAAACATTTCTGGTGTGAACAGCTTTTGAGCTACTAGTGCTGCCAGTGCTAGTGATACAAAAAATATAAAGATGTTCATAAAAAGGCCATGAGTTCTAATTGGCAATAAACATAGCACAGCCGTGCTCCATTGCTCTAGCGGGCAAATTTACGAAAGAGGGAAAAAATGAAAAACACCATCCAAATTTTGCATGTCACCCAAGTGGCAGGCCGTTCGAAAAAAACCGGCAATGACTACGATATGCGCATGGCGCAATGCATCGTCCACAAACCGAACCGCGATACCGGCGTCATTGAGCCGTTAATCGGTGAGCTGGTCTTGCCGGAGCGTTTCAAAGACACCCAGCCGGGCATGTATGAGGTCGAATTTGAAGTTTCGATCTCGCAAGACAAGCGTGTCGGCGCGCAGGTCTTTTCCATCACTCCTACTTCCGCCGCTTCGCAAGCAAAATCTGCTGCCGTGGCTCCCGCCGTCAAGGCGAACCCAGGTCAACAAACCGCTTCGTAATTTTCCATGCCTTCCTGCGTCGATTCCACACAATTGACGGGGCTAGATGCTCCGTCTGGTGCCGTGCTGTACACGGTGTCTAGCGCTCCCACTGAATTGTCTGCATGTGCCTACGTGGTCGAGTCAGGCACTGAATACGTGGCGGCAGTGGCGGCGCAGGATAAGGCTTTGGATGCGTTTTTCGCGGCTGCTGTAGTGGTGCTGTTCGCGTTGGGCTGGATCGCAGGGGCGCAACGATGATCCTGCTTAAAAATCTCTGGCCCATTCTGTTTTTGGCTGGCCTGTTTGTCTGCGGCGTACATCTGCTCAAGTACATTATTGCCCGCTTTTTGGAGCACAAATAATGACTATCGCCGCCGCCGTCGGCTATGCCTTGAGTGCGTTTGGGATCGGGTATGCCGCTGGTTCGATACAGCGAATTATCCGCCGCTCTATCGAAATATTGGATTAGCTCTCTTTTGGCGTTTGGCCGTCGTCAATCGTACTTGTAGGCCAATTTTTAAGGAATTGAACATGAACAAAAATATTCAGCGTGGTTTGGCTCTGGTTGGTGCTGTTGTTGTCTCGGCTGGTGCGTCGGCTGCTGATGATCAAGGCGTCGCTGCGATCACTGCTTTGTCCGGTACTGCCAGCACGTACATTTCGGCAGCGTTCGCTGTCGCGGTACTGGTCGCCGGTGGTTTCTGGGGTATCAAGATGATGAAAAAAGCATTCTCGAAGGCTGGCTAAGTCCGGCTCTGTGGTATGGGCGACTTCGGTCGCCTTTTTTTTTGGGGGAGGTGACGACGTGCGCTTATTGCTGTTTTTTCTGATGTTGTTTTGTTCTTATTCTGCTGCTGCTGGCGGTAAAGTGTATTTTGAAGCGGCGGGTGGCGCTCGTCCACTTGTTCCCAGTAATGACTGCGCAGGTATTGTTTCTGTCATGCAATCTTATTCTCCGAAAGCCACGATTAAATGCGCAAATGTTCGTGCTGATATTTATAAGCTTACTACTGTGTACATGGGTAAGGAGGAGGATTGGCTTTATGGCGAGCTTGTTGAGGTTTGTCCAGGTGGTGGTCGTTTTGAGCAAGATTCATCAAAGCCGATTGGTTCTAGATGCGTTCGTGCTCAGTGTGTTGAGGGCGACTCGGCTGGTACTTATGATATTCCATCTGCTTATTACAAGCGTGGTCCTAATAATGAGTCGATAGTTGTTAAACCTATTATGCCGAATGGCTCCTTTTTTACGGCTTCATATTGTATCGATGGCTGCATTTCCAAAATTAAGTCTGCAGATGATGTAGGTAAGGGTCATGAAGGTCCGAGTGATGCTAATGGTGTGTTCTTATTGCATTACGATATTACCTTGACTAATAACGGTGAGCGTTGTTCGGTGGAAAGTCTTCCGGATTCGAATCCTCCGCCTTATACGCCCGGTGATCCGAATAATCCGACAAATCCGACAAATCCGACTGATCCCGGCAACGGCAACGGCAACGGCACAGGAACCGGCAACGGCAACGGCACAGGAACCGGCAATGGCACAGGAACCGGCGACGGCAACGGCAACGGCAATGGCAACGGCACGGGTACAGGAACCGGCAACGGCACAGGCAACGGCACAGGCAACGGCACAGGCAACGGCAACGGCAACGGCACAGGCACAGGTACCGGCACAGGTGGTGATACAGGTTCTGTCAAACAGCCTTGCGGTGCTCCGGGTCAATCCCCTTGCCGTATTGATGAAACTGGCACGCCTACATTAGATACAAAGCCGGGTGATGCTTGGCTTGATGAGATTAAATCGGCTAATAAAAGTGGACTGGATCAAATAGGTTCACTGGTGCAAGAGAAATTAATGTATGGGGACTGGTTCCCGCAGATTAATACTGCCACTTGTTCGAATCCGACTGTATCTAATCCTATAACTGGTGCGGCATATCAGGTAAATATTTGTACGTATGTTGAAATATTTGCAAAATTTATTTCTGGTGTTATTTGTTTTTTTGCTGTGATTGGTTCAATTCAACAAATTGCTTCAGCTTCTAAGGCTTAAATTATGCCGCTTCTTGCAAATTTACTTGTATCAATTGTTACATTCTTGATCAGTTTTTTCGGCAGATATATGGTGCTCGAAAAAGCTTTTCGTATATCCGCTGTGCTGGTCATGTTGGGTTTTTTTGCAGTCGTTATAGCTGCAATGCAATCATGCGCGCGTGGGGTTTGTGCGCAGGGAATTTCCGGTATTTCTAATTCGCATCCAAGCTTTGCCGTTGGTCTTGGCATTGCATTTAATTCTACGACGATGGCGGCTGCTTCTTGTTATATGTCGGTATGGCTTTGTTGCCAAATCTACGTGTTTCAGAAAAAAGGCCTGAATATTGTCATTAAGTAGGTGCTCGATATGGCTGTTTACGCAATTACAGGCAAGCTTGGCAGTGGCAAGGGTAAAGCGGCAATCGATCAAATCAGGCGTTACCTGCGGGATGGCAAGAGGGTTGCGACAAACTGTGACGTTTTCCTTGAACATCTGATGCCATCGACGGATAAAAGCGTGGTCATACGAGTTCCAGACAAGCCATCAGCGGTCGATTTGTACATGGTAGGTAGTGGGAACAGGTTCATCCAGTTTGAGCCTATTTTGCAGCATGGTCGCGCTGGTATCACGGCGATTGCACCGTCGCCTAAGTTGCTGCCGGGATTTGATGAGCACCACAATGGCGCGCTCATTCTCGATGAGTGCGGTTCGTGGCTCAATACGCGCAATTTTCAAGACAAGGGTAGGGCGGAAATGCTCGAATGGGCGATCCATGCGCGCAAGTATGGCTGGGACATTTTTTTCATCATGCAGAACATCAGCCAGGTCGACAAACAGTTGCGCGAATCGCTGCTTGAGTATGTGGTGCGGTTGAATCGTCTTGACCGTATGAAGGTACCGCTTCTGAGTCCCGCCATTGCTTTTATGACGGCCGGTGCATCGACAGGCAGCATGCCGCGCTTGCACATTGGTGTCGTGCGCTTGGGCGCTTCTCCTGATGGGCTGGTGGCGGATCGCTGGTACTTCCGGGGCGATGACTTGAACAATGCCTATAACACCACGCAAGTCTTTTCTGATAGCTACCCTCATGGCACGCATTCGCTGCTTTCGGCATGGCACTTATCTGCTGCCGTAGGTGTTCCTCCCGATTTCATCGGGCCATTGCAGGCTACACCTGCCGCCTTGTCGCTGTTGCGCCCTAGGGCGCTGCCTCCTAAACCACCACACAAACATATGTCTAAATTTTTATTCTGTTCGCTGCTGTTGGGCGTCGTTCTTGGCGTTTTTGGATACCACTTTGGAGGCTCATTTTTCGCGCCGGAGGTTGTCCAGAAAAAGGAAGAGTTTGTTTATTCCAAGACCATCACGGGTGTCGGCTACATGAGTCAGGGTTCTACATTTTTGGTTAGCTTGTCGGACGGTCGTGTGATACAAGCGTTGCGATTCCGCTTCGTGGATGGCGGTTGGATAGCGCAGATTGAGCCGGGTTTGTGGGTGCGGGGTGCCGCATGAAAAAATGGTTCCTGTACCTGATGCTGTTGCCCTGTATGGCGATGGCCAATAACCAGCCTGTTGCCATCAATCTGTCTTCTGCCTCGCTCGTGGCGTTTGCACAGGCGACATACAAAAATCTGCTTGAGCGCGATTTTGTGATTGCGCCGGATGCACTGGCGTTAGATCGCAAGATTTCGGTTTCTGTGCGCTCTTTGACGCCCCAGCAATTGCCAGGATTTATTGAGGGCGTTCTTGCTGATCTTGGAATCTCGTCCGAGTTGCGCGACGGCGTGTATTACCTGCGCGCTGCCCAGTCCTCGCGCTTTGCTCAAGTACCGGCCGTGTCTCCGCCGCCGGAGGTTGCTATGCAAAGCGCGTCGTCATCTGCTGCCGCCTTGTTTGCGCCCCTGAACAGGCTTAAATCAGATGATGGGTATATTGACGGTGGATATGCCAGTGGTATGGCCGATAGTAGTTTCGGCCGGCGCCGTGATGATGAATCAGAGGTATACGCGCCGGCTGGCCGTTCGGCTGATTTCTTGGTGCAGGTCGTGACGGCTGCGTTTGGTCCGCGTAGTGCTGTGGCGGCTGGCAATCAAATTGTGCTGACCGGCAGTGCGTCGGAGTTAAACAAGATGCGCATCTTGCTCGGTGCGCTCGATCAGTTGCCGCGTATGGTTGATGTGTCGGCGTCGTGGGTCGAGGTCACGGATAACGCCAGCTCGGGCCGCGGCATTTCCATCATGGCCAGCGTGCTCGGTGCGAAGTTCGGCGCGTCGCTGGGGAGCGTCAATTCGGCGTCCGCGATCAGCTTGCGCGGAACCAATTTTCAGTTGGTTATCGATGCGCTCAACACAGACGGCCGTTTCAAGCAAGTATCGAACAGCCGCATTGTGGGCGACGACTATCAAAAAATGGTGCTGACGGTGGGCGATGAAACGCCGACGATTGCCAGCACTGGCAAAGACAATTCCGGCAATAGCGTGCAAAACATCGTTTATCGGCCTTCCGGCGTCATCGTCGACGTGCTGCCAAAGATACTCGGTAGCGGGAAAATCAATCTCGCCATCGATGGGCAAATATCCAGTTTTAAGCCAACGGCCAGCGGCGTGACGGGTTCACCCACGCTGATTAAGCGCCAAGTCAAAACGGCGGTGACGGTCAACGATGGCGAAGTGCTGTTGATTGGCGGCCTGAACGATGCGCAAACCGTCGATAGCTCCTCTGGTTTCTCTTTTCTTCCGTCATCTTGGGCTGCTCGATCAGGGACAAAGCTGCATACCGATCTGGTGCTGATTTTGAGCGCGCAAGTTCCGCGTACTTCAGAAAAACGGTGACTTGTCACGCTAATTCCGGGGTGGCTGCACAAGCGGCCCGAAGGGCAAAATCTTTGAGGGCATATCGAAGTCGGCGGTTGATTTTGAAGTAATGGCGCCAGATGGCCTGTGCGCATCGGAGCGAGGAGCGACACGTTTTCAAAGTTTTAGCGGGTAGTCCGCTGCCTCGCTCAGTACCTCGTCGCTGCACGTTGGCCAGTACGGCCCACTCTAAAAAACCGTTATGAAAGCATGCACATGAAACAGCTTGAGGATGACAGGACGATTGATCTGCTCGGCCCGATTAAACGAGGTAGGGGGCGTCCGGCAACTGGCGCGGCAAAGACCAGTGCACAGCGGCAAAAAGAGCGTAGGGATCGCTTGCGTGACGATGGCAAGGCATTTCTGACGGTGCATGTAGATGCGCAGGTGCTGGAAGGATTGAAGGCGTATATCCGCTTCAAGGATATTACGCCGGATCAGGTGATAGAGAAATTATTGCGTCAGCAATTGCTGCGCAAACGGTAGCGGAAAGCTTGGTGCCGCTATCTGCGCGCAGCGCGGGTGGCGGCGCGAAGCGCCGCTAAACTTGTATTAGGGACACTTAAGAACACAGCACTAGAAATCGCAGTTACGGGCAAGTGCAGTACAGGATTTCAGACCAGTTTTTGATGGACAAAAAAAAGCCCCAGGCATCTACTAAATGCCCGGGGCCTTCGATAAACCTGCCGTTACAGGACTACCGAATGACCGAATTAGATTATGAAAACGCTTTAGCGTCAATTGATTTCTCGCCTATAGAGCCATCTGCGCAACATCGCCCGGAGTGGTGGGACGATGAAGGGATCAAGAACACATGGAACGACAACTATACGGCCCGTAAGCGCGTTTTTCCTGACGGACAGTGCGAAGTGACAGTAACGAAGGAACGGCACTTTGTAGGCCCCGCAAGGCTGCTCAAAACGAAGGCCAAGCGCGGCGAGTCCGAAAACCGCGAGGCAAACGATGATGATGCTGGCCGCCGTGCGAAAAAGAACGTTAAGCACTGCTGCAAACAGATCGGCGCTGATCGCATGGTCACGCTGACGTATCGAGAAAATATGGTGGACCGTGAGACAGCCCTCAAGCACTGGAAAGCATTTTGCCGCAAGCTCGGCAAGCACAAACAATTTCATTACGTCGCCGTCATCGAGGAGCAAGAGCGCGGCGCGCTGCACTTTCATGTGGCAGTGGCCGGTCGGCAAATGTACGCGCTTTTGCGATCGATCTGGCAAAGCGTCTTGGGCCGTGGGCCGAATGGTGAACAGATGGGGCAAGTCAACGTCCGCGATCCGCATCGTTTCGGCTTCGGCGTCACTGGCGCGCACAAGATCGCCAGCTACATTGCCAAGTACTGCGGCAAAGAGATGCAGTGCAGGGCGCTCGATCAAAAGCGCTATTTCCGCTCCAAGGGCATCGTGGTGCCCGAAGTCCATTCTTGGCGCCTGTTGGGCTGTACGTCGATGCTTAGTGCCGCAGAGGCTGCTTTCCGCGCGATTGAGGGGCATTGCATGGATGGGTTGCAGACTTGGTGCAATAACGGGCTGGGCGTCGTCTACCTTGCGACGGCTCCGGGTGTACCCGATGCGGTGCATGAATGTCCGTTTTGAATGTTGTATAGTTTATTCAATGCAACATTTGGAGTCACCTGGCTATGGGAGTTTCGGAGTCGTCGCAGTTGGTTTTTCCGGTGGATGGTGTCATGCAAAAAACATGGGATGATGCCGTTGCTCGGTGGTTGATAGAGAAGGCGGACAAGGCTTCATTAAAGTCGGATCAGTGCATTATTCGCTGGCTAGATCGTTACTTGAGTGGTCTGCCAATTTCTGACATCACGCGCCCTGTGGTTGATTCGTTGGCGCACAAGAAAATTGCTTCTGGTGTGGCTAATGGTACGGTAAATAGAATGCTCGCATTGCTGCGATCAATACTAATTCGTGCCTCGGTAGACTGGGAATGGGTGTCAATCGTACCCAAAGTTCGCCTACTCAAGGAGCCTGTACGTCGTGTCCGATATCTCACTAAGGCTCAAGCGGAATCCTTACTTTTACAACTTCCCTCGCATCTTGCTGAAATGACTGCTTTTTCACTAGCTACGGGGCTTCGTAAAAGCAATGTTACTGGGTTGTGTTGGTCGCAGGTTGACTTAGCTAGGCGGCTTGCTTGGATTCATCCTGATCAGTCAAAAAATCGTAAAGCTATTGCCGTGCCATTGAACGTTGATGCATTGCGTGTGATTACGTTGCAGATTGGCAGGCATCCTACTAGAGTATTTAGCTATAAGGGGGAGCCAGTTTCTCAAGTAACAACTGCTGCATGGTATAAAGCACTTCAGCGTTGCGGTATTGACGATTTTCGATGGCATGACTTGCGGCATACTTGGGCTAGCTGGCATGTGCAAAGTGGGACACCGCTGAACGTATTGCAAGAGCTAGGAGGTTGGGAGAGCGCGCAGATGGTTCGCCGATACGCGCACTTCTCTGCTTCTCATTTGGCGGTATATGCCGAAAGATTACCTAATTTTATAAAATAAAATATTTTTATTAATTGTGCAGGGGATTTAATGAGAGAATTTTTTCCTGGATATTATCGTCCTTCTGATGATGACTTTAAAGTCATGTGGAAGGAGTCGAAATTTATATTTGATGCAAATGTTTTACTTAATATATATTCTTATCCAGAGTCTGCGAGAGATATATTTTTTTCGGTTTTGAATAAGGTTGAGGGTAGAACTTGGATTCCTTATCAAGTCGCTCTTGAGTTTCATAGAAATAGGACGAATAGGATTAAGCAATCTAATAAAAAGATTGAACAATTGTTAGAGCAGGTTAAAAAGACTGGTGTGGAACTTCAGCAGGAATTGAGAAGCATTGAATTTGAGAAGAGGAATACGGGAATAGAAAATATTGAGGAGCGACTTAGTGCTGTACAGGTATCTCATCAATCCTTGTCTGACGCGATACAGTTGGCTTGTAATAGATTGCCAGTTGTCGGATTGGATGAGGAAATTGGATTGAAAATAGCAGATATGTTTGATGGTAAGGTTGGCGATCCACCTGGAAATCAGGCTGAATTAAGTGAGATGCTTAAAGATGCGGAAGATAGATATGAGAAGAAAATTCCGCCTGGATTCGAAGATGCAAAAAAAGGGAATGAATATAGAGATCGAGGTGTAATTTATCAAGCTAAATATGGTGATCTAGTTCTTTGGAATCAGTTGATAAAATATGTTAACGATGAAAATATTGAAAATGTAATATTTGTCACTGGTGATCGAAAGGCGGACTGGTGGTTGGTTGAAGATGGAAGAACTTTGGGGCCATTGCCGGAGTTGGTACAGGAAATTTTACAACGGTCGAAGCTGAAGAAGTTCTGGATGTATTCAGCAGACCAGTTTTTACAAAATGCGGAGCGGTATCTGGGAGCATCGGAAGTTACGCAGGAGACAATAGCGCAGGTTAAGGAAACATCAATTTCTGTAAATGATTGGGAAGTTGGTTATAACGCCTGGAAAGAGTCAAATAGTAAAGAAATTATTGAGCAAAGCAATGATTACGCGAGGCTATGGGCAGGAGATAGTCATGATAGAAGTTATTTTCCTGAACCATTGCGAGAGAAAGTTTGGTCGCGGGTAAATGAAATGACTTCCGCTATGGAAACGTGGTTGATTGACACTATCGATGAAGGGGATATAGTTCCGAACAAGACCTTCCCTGATTATATTGTAACTAGTGGAGAAGCCCGTTCCGGATATGAATTTATCATTTTGAATTCGTTGGAAAATTCAGCGGTGGCAATGTTGCCTAAAGTATTTAGAAATGCAAAAGTGGCATTATATGAGGGTGATATTGATTGCATGGCAATTGTAATTGGAATACATTTTGATAATTATAATCAGGATGATATTTCGCTGTTAGGTGATTTTCGATCCTATGTTAGAAATTTAAAAGAAAAGATGAAGGTGGATTCGGTTATTTTTGGCTATTGTAAAAATTCCATGTTTTTTCCTATTTTTAAAATGAATTGATGTTTTGCTTGTTTGATTATTTTTAATGAATGAAATTTGATTTTATGCTTATATCTGAAAATGTGTTTTTAAGGTAGAGCATGTGTCTCATAATCCGTTGGTGCCGTGTTCGACTCACGGGAGGCCCACCAGAATTTAGCAATAATAGAACTAGCCCCGGCGGGCCACTGCCGGGGCTTTTTTCGTGCTGTCGTACAATCGCGGCATTGCGATTTATCGAGGATGAAACGAGATGACGGCGGAAGTGAAGATGGAAGATATCGTGGTGGGTGACGGCAAGGCGGCGGCGCGCGGTGCGCTGGTCACTGCCCACTACCGGGGCTGGCTGGAAGATGGCACGGAGTTTGACTCGTCGCACAAGCGGGGCGAGCCTTTTCGCTGCGTGTTGAGTAATAACAAGGTCATCCAGGGCTGGATTCTGGGCTTGCATGGCATGCAGGTGGGCGGCACGCGCAAGCTGTGGGTGCCGGCGGCACTGGCGTATGGCGAGCGGCAGGTGGGCTTGATACCGCCGAACTCCAATTTGATCTTCGAGATTGAGTTATTAGAAGTGCTGACGCGCGATTGATCGCTTGAGGCGCAATCAGGCGGGCAGGGGGCTTGCCTTCGCTCCGGCTTGTTGCGTGAGCAGTTGCTCGATGTCGGCGCGCAGCGCTTGCTGGGTGGGGAAGTTGGCATAACGCAGGGTCACGTAACCTGCCAGCCTGAGCATGGCGTCGCGTTCCTTGTCCTGGCGTTCGCGCCCGGCGTGGCTGCGGTCGTCGAGCTCGATCACGGCGATGACGTGCAGTTGCTGGCTGCACAGCACAAAATCGGCCACCTTGCGGTCGAAACGGTTTCTGTTTGCCCATCCCTGCGCCGTCACCAGTGCGGAAAACGCCACTTGCGCCAGCACCGTGCATTCCGGCAGTGCCGTCTGCAGCAGGTGGTACATCTGTTGCTCGCGCGCCGTCATGACGGGTTTTCTTTGCAGCCGCAGCGGCGCACGGGACTTCGCGTTCCCGCGCACGACCAGCATGGCAAGGAACAGGATCACTGCCGCGATGGCGATCAGGACGGTGTAGGAAGGCATGGGCTGGCGCCAGAATGGACGAGTCCTGATGGTACGCGAACAGCGGCGTGTTGTCGTGCCGCTGCCCGCATATTCAGGTGGTGCGCTTGTGGAAGATCAAGCCTGTTTCAAGTTGACCTGCATCATGTCCAGCGCCGGCACGATGTCATGCAGGTTGGCCACTTCACAGGTGGGGATGGCGGCCGAGGTGTTGGCCATGTTGTCGGGGTTGAACCAGCAGCTGGCTATGCCGTAGCGGTTGGCGCCCAGGATGTCGGCGTCCAGCCGGTCGCCGATGATGATGGTCGTCTCCTTGCTGAAGGCGCGCGCCATCTTGGCTGCATATTCGAAGAAGCGCACGTCCGGCTTGGCGTGGCCGCACGCTTCGGAGGTGGCGACGAAGGAAATGTAGTCGCCCAGGCCGGATGCGGCGATGCGGCGGTTCTGGATGGCGTCGACGCCGTTGGTGATGATGCCCACTTCGCCGATGCGCGACAGCGTTTCGCATACCTGTTTGGCGCCGTCGATGAGCACGACCGTGTCCGGCAGCGATTCCAGATACAGACGGCTGGCCAGTTCCGGGTCGATGGCGATGCCGTTCAGCGCAAACGTCTTGCGGAAGCGCTCCACCTTCAGAAAATCCTTGCTCACCTCACCCGTTTCGAAACGTTTCCACAGATCGACGTTGATCGCCTGGTACTGGGAAAACAGCCCGTCGATGCCGTCGCGCAAGCCCAGTTCGTGCATGGTGTGCAGGAACGAGCGTTTTTCGGACGCCCTGAAGTCGAGCAGGGTATCGTCGAGGTCAAACAGGAATAGCTGGTAGGTCATGGTATGTATTGAAAGCGTGGAACTTGTCTTGCATCGTAGCACGTAGCGCTGAGTTCGGTTGGCCATGCCCTGCGCGGGCGATCCGCTACAATCGCTGCCAGACCCGTCACTTTCACTCCATTCCTGCCATGACCCAGCTCTCCGTCAACGTCAATAAAATCGCCCTGCTGCGCAATTCGCGCGGCCGCAATTTCCCGGACCTGCTCGCGTTCTCCGCGCGCTTCCTCGACCTGGGCGCCGCCGGCATTACCCTGCACCCGCGTCCGGACCAGCGCCATGCGCGCTACGATGATGTTGCTCCGTTGCAGCGCCTGTGCGCGGAGCGGGGACGCGAGCTGAATGTGGAGGGCTATCCGGCGGCGGATTTTCTGGAGGTGGTGAAAAGCGCGCGCCCGGCGCAATGCACCTTGGTGCCTGACATGCCGGGCCAGCTGACGTCCGATCACGGCTGGGACATCGAACGGCACGCGGCGCTGTTGCGCCCCGTCATTGCGGAATTGAACGACCTGGGCATCCGCGTCAGCCTGTTCGTCGATGCCGACTACCCGGTGCTGGAATGGGTGCGCGAGGTGGGCGCGGCGCGGGTCGAGCTGTACACGGAACGGTTTGCCGAGAGTTATGGCGGCGCGCAGGCCGAGGCCGTGTTTGACACGTATCTGCAGGCGGCGCGGCGGGCGCAGGCGCTGGGGCTGGGCGTGAATGCGGGGCACGACCTCGATTTGCACAACCTGGCGCGCTTCCTGGACATTCCCGGCATCCTGGAAGTGTCGATCGGCCATGCGCTGGTGGTCGAATGCATCGAGCAGGGCATGGACATGGTGCTGGGCCGCTACCTTGAGATATGTCAATCGTAGGGGTCTTGGGCGGCGGCGCTGGCCGGCCGCTGCAGCCTGAGCCGGACTGGCCGTTCTTCGATGTCGATTTTTCCGTCACGGCAGAGACGCTGGCGCAGGTGCAGGCGCTGACACCCGATGCGGCGGCGCAACTGTGGACGCGCCATGTGTCGGCCCAGCCCGACGAAACGCACCCCATGCGGCTGCGCGCGGGACACCGCCTGCAGACGAAGGTGTCGGGGCCGGACTGGCTGGCCGAGTTCGATGCCGTTTCCAGTGAACACCCCGCGCAGGGTGGCCGCGTGGCACGGTTTCTCTCTTCCCATTTTCACCTTGCCGGGGCTGCCCCCGTCTTTTTTATGGCCAGCCGGACGCTTGCCTATGCGCTGATACCGGCCGCGCTTGCCGCATGCTGGCCTTGCTTGCTGGCCATTTCTGACGAGGCGCCTTTGCTGTACCAGCCTGCCACGGGCAAGTTCGTTTATTTCTCGCCGCAGGGGATGCTGGCGGGAGGTGAGGACGGACTGCAGTCCGTTTAACGGGATGCGTCCATCCGGTGGCGATAGACGCTCCGTTGCATGCCTGCCGAGTTGCCTATTTGCACTGAAAACTGACTATTTTCGTTTGCTGTGCAATGGCTGCGACGCACTGTTTGATGCCCGGCAAAGCCATGCGCAGGTAGCGTTCGGTTCCCGCATACAGGCAGTCCACCTGAAACAGATACTCGGGCGCATCAAAATTGATGTCCCAGCGTTGATGCAAGGTGCCGTTGCGTGTCCATTCCTTGTCCGGGGCCAGGATAGGCAACGCTTCGCCAGCTGCTGGCGGCTGATCCGCCGGATAGGACAGCACGCGTACGCCATCGAGTTTGCTGGCCGGCAGGTTCCAGCTTGAGGGAGGCGCTTGCGGGCAAGAAATGGACGCAATGGGGGCTGCGGCAACTGGCCGCATCGCCGCGGCAGCGATGACCAATGTCGCCAGTGCGAGCTGCTTCATTCCACTACCGAATAGAGTTCGGGACGATTCGATGCCCCCGCCGCCGAACGGCCGAAGTAGATCACGCGGGCGCTGGGCTTGTGGTTACGCCACTGGTCGAAAATTTCTATGCCGCCAGGCACCTGGCGGATGAACAGCGCCGCATGATTGCCCTGCCGCAGATTCTGATAGCGGCCGTTGACGAAGGTGGCAATCACTGTACCTTTCGCGATACCGCCTTGTTCCAGCAGATCCGGCACTTTGTCTCCTTTGCGCCAAAGCGATGAGGCACGGGCGCCGGTGAGGTGCCTGACCAGGGTAACGCACTCGCCATTTCCCACGAACTCTTTTTGCTTCGCATAATCGGCACGCGCAATGTAGGGCATAGCGTTGCTCTCTGTGGTTGATGATAGAGAGAGCGTATGCAAGGCGCGGGCAAGCAGCTTGATGTGTGCCAGAGCAATACAGAACATTGACATGTGTCATGGCCCCGCCTGGTGCACGGACAACCTTACATATCCACCCACCAGTTAAGCAAGGTTTCATCATCATCGTCATCGAGGTTGACGTAGATGTTGGCGAAATACCATTCCACGCCCGTCGCCGTGCGGAAGGCGTCGAAGGGACCATTGACGTTGTAGATGCCGTGGTGTCCCGGCACACTGAAGGTGAGGTTGCCCTTGTACTGGCCATCCATGGTGCCGCCCAGCTGGCTTTGCACGTCGCGTTCGAGCTGGTCCACTGCTGCTTGCGGCACATCGTCGGCGTAGATCTGGATGCAGAAGTTGCCGCCGCGCTTTAAGACTTCGGCGGGAGCGAGCGGGTCGGCGATGCTGACGATGTCGCCGCGCGCCAGGTTCAGGGTCAGGCCGGGCGAGGCCAGCAGTTCGTAGACGTGCTCGTCGATCTGGCGCGCCGGCAGGGTTTCATACACGGGACCGCTGGTGTTTTCGCCTGCCAATACGCGGATGTGCGGCAAGCCTTCGCAATTGATGTCTTCCATTTATTCTTTCATAGTGCCGGCGCCATATTGTATGGGTGCGCCAGGGAGCGAGTTATGGCAATATTGTACCGGGTAGTTTCCTGCTGGCAGGGTGCGCAACGGTGCAAACGAGGAGAGGCAATGGAAAATGCGGTGCAAACAGGCGGCTGCTTATGTGGCGCGGTGCGCTTCGAAGTGAGGGGTGAGGGCAGCAATCCGCACAGCTGTTCCTGCCGCAATTGCCAGAAGCACACGGGCGCGCCGACAGTAGCGTGGGTGGAGTTTGCGCGCGATCAAGTACGGTGGACGGGCACGGCCGGCGCGCCGGCCACCTACCGCTCTTCCGAGTATTCCAGTCGGGCCTTTTGCGCCGCTTGCGGCAGTTCCATCGGCGCCATCGACGATGCGCCCACGGTGGCCTTGCTGGTGGGCAGTTTTGATGATGCGACCCAGGCCGCCTTCGCACCCGAGTACCACTCGTTTGACGATGCCAGGCCGGGTTGGTGGCCGGTCGCCACCGTTGCCGCCAGTTAGGTGCGGCGTGCCGCAGTGTCTGGCCTGCGGTCCTTTTCGAGTGCCCCGAATATAAAAAAAGCACGCCGCAGCGTGCCTTGATATCTTGCCTGGCGGGTTGGCGCCAGGGGGCGAAAACCTGCTTAGAAGCGGTAGCTGGCGCTGATGCGCAGCACTGGATACGCCTTGAAATCCTTGACCTTGTCGGACAGTTTTTCGTTTTCAGCGGCAACGTCCGTTTTCAGGGCGGCACAGACCAGCGGGTCGCAGCCGGTATTGTGCAGCGAGGTTTTCGGCGAACCCTGGAACAATACGCCGATGTCGCTGGAAATGCTCCAGCCGGCCTCTTTCACCGGGTTACCCCAGCCGATGCCGATGTAGGGTGCGACCTTGCGGAAATCGATGGTGCCGTCCAGCTGGCCAGCGCTGGCCGCCGTATAGGTGTTGCCGTTCAATGTGTAGCTGCCGCTTTTGTTCGGCTTGCCTTTGGCATCGATTTTATTGCCGTTGTACACGACGCCGGCGCTGACGCGGAACGCGCCGTCCATGGGGAAGTAGTCGAGCAAGGCGTCGAAGGTGCGCAGCTTGAGTTTCAGCTTGTAGTCGACGTCTTCAGTGCTGGAGTCGTAGGAGTAATTCAGGAAGCCGACGCCAAAACGGGCATTCAGATTCGATTGCAGCGGCACGCTCAGGTGGGCGCCGACGCCGGTCGTACCCAGGTCGGCGGCGATGGCGATTTCTGCCTGGGCTTGGCTTGCGCAGAACATGCCTGCCAGCAGGGCGGCGATCAGGTATTGCTGTTTCATGCTTACTGACTCCAGTCGTTGATCTAATTATGTACGCGATAAATTACCCAATTGAAAATAAAGTTTCTATTGGGTAATTTCAACGAGAATAATAGAGGCTGGATTGTTGCCAAGCAAGACGAAGTGGCAAATGGTGTTACAAGGTGTTGCTTTCCTGCCGCATCAGCTTGCGACGTGGCTTAATTGTGTGCGCTGATGCCGCTGCGGAATTGTTCGAAACCGGCGCGTGCGGCTTTATAGCAATTGCCGGCGGCCGCTTCCAGGCCTTCGCGGTCGAGCACTTCGACCGTGCCGCGGCGGTACTGGATCAGGCCTTCGTCCTGCAGCTTGCGCGCCGTGACGGTGACGCTTTCGCGGCGCACGCCCAGCATGTTGGCCATGGTGTCTTGCGTGACCTTCAGTTCGTTCGACAGGGAACGGTCGAGGCGGTCCAGCAGCCAGCGGCACAGTTTTTGTTCGATGCTGCAATGACGGCCGCCCACCACGTTCTGCGCCATTTGCGCAAACATGGCGCTGGTGTAGCGCATCAGCAATTGCGCCAGCGCGCCGCCTTCATTGAACACTTCGCGCAGGAAGGCGGTTTTCAGGCGGTAGCCGTAGCCTGCCGTCTGTACGATGGCGGTGCAGGTGGCGCGCTCGGCTTCATACAGCACCACGCCAGCCACGCCTTCGCGGCCGATGACGGCGATCTCGGTGGTGGCGCCGTCTTCCATCACATACAGCAGGGAAACGATGGCGTTGGTGGGGAAGTACGTGTATTCAATCTTGCCGCCGCAATCGAACAGGTGCTTGCCGGCAGGCAAAGCGACCAATTCCAGCTGGCAAAACAGGCGCTCCAGATCGGCGCGCGACAAGGCGCGCAGCAATTCGTTCTGTTGGGCGCCCGTGATGCTGATCATGGGTGTGGCCGGAGCGGCTTGCCAGTTGTGCTGGGCGGCTGCGTGGCTATTCGTTGCTGGTGTCAGGTTGCTATAAGCTTTGTACATGGTAGGGCCTCGTTTTCTGATTTTGTTGGATGGCGCTGCTTTTCTGGCTTGCTAGCGTTGTGCTGAATCTTGTATCCACTATAGAACCAGGGGGCAATGACGGGCATCGGATGAGCCGACGTGCTTATGTAGGCTAGGAACATTGCCCCGTGTCATCCAACTCCTACGCCTGCTCTTCACTTTCCCGTTTGGAAACAACCGTGTTTGAACAAAAATGCGGCGCGCTGCCCGCTACACCTGAACTTTGGCCGCATGCCGCGATCAAACCACTCTGCGCTGCAGTGCATCGGTGATAAAATGTTGCCTTGTGGAAATTTAACTGGCGTTTCGGTATGAGCCGCCGCATTACCTGCGCCGTGTTGGTGCGCGCCTGTCTTGTCCCGTTTACCTGTTAATGAAGGAACGCAACGCATGAAATGGTTTTTTGATCTGAAAATTGCCACCAAGCTGATCTTGTCGTTTGGTGCCGTGCTGCTGCTGACGGCAGCGCTGGGCGTGTCGGCGATCTTTTCCATGGCGCGCATCAATACCGCGTCGACGGACCTGTCCGACAACTGGATGCCCAGCGTGCTGGCGGCCATGTCCATGCGCAGCGATGTCAGCGATTTCCGCCGCTGGGAACTGGCGCACATGCTGGCCGCGCAGGATGCCGACATGGCGCAGAACGAAACGCGCATGACGGAAACTCAGGCCAGGCTGAAGGCCGATGCCGACAAATACCGCGGCCTGATTTCCGAACCGGGGGAGAAGGAAGTGTTCGAGCGCTTCCTGGCGCTCAACGATGAATTCATGCGCCTGCATGCAACCATGCTGAGCCTGTCGCGCGAGATGAAAAAGGAAGAGGCGCGCGCGCTGGCCGTGGGACCGTCGGCCCAGGTCATGACAGACATGATGGCGACGCTCGATAAACTGGTGGCGATTAACACGGACGGCGGCGTGCGCTCGAGCGCCAGCGCCGACGCAACCTATGCGGCCTCGCGCGCCAGCCTGATCGCATTGGTGGCGGGCATCGTCATCATCGGCATGCTGCTGGCGCTGTGGGTGGCGCGCAGCGTGGCGCGTCCGCTGATCGAGGCCGTCGGCGTGGCGCGCCGGGTGGCGGCTGGCGACTTGACGGCGCATATCGTTGTGCGATCGCAAGACGAAACGGGACAATTGATGCAAGCCCTGAAAGACATGAATGCCAGCCTGCAAAACCTGGTGGGCCAGGTACGCGGCGGCACCGATACCATCGCCACGGCGTCGAGCCAGATCGCCGCCGGCAACCAGGATTTGTCGTCGCGCACGGAAGAGCAGGCCAGTTCGCTGGAAGAAACGGCTTCGTCGATGGAAGAGCTGACCTCGACCGTGAAGCAGAACGCGGACAATGCGCGCCAGGCCAACACCATGGCGCAGACCTCGTCGAGCATCGCCATCGAAGGCGGCAAGGTGGTCAGCGAAGTGGTGGGCACGATGGCGTCGATCAATGCCTCGTCGCGCAAGATCGTCGACATCATCGCCGTCATCGACGGGATTGCTTTCCAGACCAATATTCTGGCCCTGAATGCGGCCGTCGAGGCAGCGCGCGCAGGCGAGCAGGGGCGCGGCTTTGCCGTCGTCGCCACGGAAGTGCGCAACCTGGCGCAACGCTCGGCCGCGGCGGCCAAGGATATCAAGGTGCTGATCGGCGATTCGGTCGAGAAAGTCGAGGCGGGCTCGAAACTGGTGGACCAGGCGGGCCGCACGATGGATGACATCGTTGCCAGCATCACCCGCGTGACGGACATCATGAGCGAGATCACGGCCGCCAGCAGCGAGCAGAGCGCCGGTATCGAGCAGGTTAACCAGGCCATCGCCCAGATGGACCAGGTGACGCAGCAAAATGCGGCCCTGGTGGAAGAGGCTGCCGCAGCGGCCGAGTCGATGCAGGAGCAGGCCGCCAGCCTGAGCGAGGTGGTCAGTATCTTCAAGCTCGATGCGGCCAGCGCCGCCGCAAACCGGCCGCGTGCGCCTGTCAAGGCTGTCAAGGCGTCGGCAGCCGTGACGCCGGTACCGGCGCCGCGTCAACTGGCCAGTACGGCGCGCCGCGCGGCGCCAGTGGATGAGTGGGAAAGCTTTTAATTGAATTAAGTTAAGCGCGCTTGCGCGGCTTCCTGACGCCCTGGGTGGCGGGCGCGGCAGCGGCTTGCTGGCGCTGTTGCCACGCCCTCAGGGCTGCTTCGTAGGCGGCCAGGTCCTCCTGGTACATTTCCAGTACGCAAAAGGTGCAGCCGCTGTGGCAGCACTCGTCGTTGCCCGGCTTGCTGGGCGGCTGCGGTTGCGGATCGTGGGATAAAGGCGGGGTGGGCATGGTAAGGGCAGGGGACGGCGGAGCTGGCATCGGCGTTGGCATCGGAGCCGGCATGATACGGCATCCCGGAGGTCTATTGCTGGAACGCTTTTTGCTCAAAAATCACGGTTTCCGTGTACAGTTGCGGTGAATTAGGGTATCGTTTACAGCACTGATATTGTATCTTCTGCGCGCGATGTTCCGCCGGCGCGATCTCCGCCGCCATCGCAGCACATCTCTTCGACGCTCCCGCATACGCCATACAGCATGTCCCGGAGCACGGAGGTGCCGCAAGAACAATGATCCATGGCTTGCAAGACGGAGCTGCCTGTGCCCCGAAATGTTGTTTATTGAGAAAGCATGGCTTCCGCAGTGCGGAGGCACACCAGAAAATTTATGTCTGAAACCGAATCGACTCCTACGCCCAGCCCGGCGATTGCCCCTGAAGCGGCGCCCGTCGCCGCTGCGCCTGCACCAGCACCTGCACCTGCACCTGCACCTGCCGCATCCGCTGCTCCCAGCCTGACTTTTGCCGACTTTGGCCTTGCGCCTGAAATCCAGCGCGCCTTGACCGACCAGGGTTACACCCATCCGACACCGATCCAGGAACAAGCGATCCCCGTGGTGCTGCAAGGCCGCGATGTGATGGGCGCCGCGCAAACGGGCACTGGCAAGACGGCCGGTTTTTCCTTGCCGATCATCCAGTTGCTGATGGCGCACGCCAGCAGCAGCATGTCGCCGGCGCGCCACCCGGTACGCGCGCTGATCCTTACGCCGACGCGTGAGCTGGCGGTGCAGGTGGCCGAAAACGTCAAGGCCTACGCCAAGCACACGCCGCTGCGCTCGACCGTCGTCTTCGGCGGCATGGATATGAAGCCGCAAACCGTCGTCCTACGCGGCGGCGTGGAAATCGTCATCGCCACGCCGGGCCGCCTGCTCGACCATATCGAGCAAAAGAACATCAGCCTGAGCCAGGTGCAGATGCTGGTCATGGATGAGGCCGACCGCATGCTTGACATGGGTTTCCTGCCGGACTTGCAGCGCATCATCAACTTGCTGCCGAAACAGCGCCAGAACCTGATGTTCTCGGCCACGTTCTCGCCAGAAATCAAGAAACTGGCCGCCACCTTCCTCAACGATCCGCTGACGATCGAAGTGGCGCGCAGCAACCAGACGGCCGACAAGGTCACGCAAGTGGTCTACAAGGTGACGGAAGACCAGAAGCATGCCCTGGTCGCCCATCTGCTGCGCCAGCGCGACCTGAAGCAGGTCATCGTGTTTTCGAACACCAAGATCGGCGCCTCGCGCCTGGCCCGCGTGCTGGAGCAGGAAGGCATGAGCGCCACGGCGATTCACGGCGACAAGAGCCAGCAGGAACGCATGGCGGCGCTGGAGGCGTTCAAGAAGGGCGAAATCGACGTGCTGGTGGCGACCGACGTGGCGGCGCGCGGCCTGGATATTTCCGACCTGCCTTGCGTCATCAACTTCGACTTGCCGTACAACGCGGAAGACTATGTGCACCGTATCGGCCGCACGGGCCGCGCCGGCGCCTCGGGCGACGCCATTTCGATCTACTCGGATAAGGACGAGCGCTTGCTGGCCGATATCGAGAAACTCATCAAGCAAAGCATCAAGCGCGGCGAATTGACGGGCTTCAACCCGGCTCCCGCCCGCAACAGCGACAGCGAGCGCCGTCCGCCGCGCCGCAGCGAAGGTGGCGAGGCACGCCCCGCGCGCGCGCCCGAGAGCCGCCATGCCGGCGATAGCCGCGACAGCCGCTCCGCCGAGCGCGGTGCGCGTCCCGCTTTTGGTCCCGGCGCACGCCGCGAAAAGGCTGATCCCTGGTTCCTCAAGCCATATGAGCCGGCCAAGGCCGCAGCCCCGGCTGCCGCAAGCATGGCGCCTGCTGCGGCCAAGCCGAAGCAGAAAGTGGCGGCATTGCTGGGTGGTTTGCTGAAGCAGTGAATCCCAGTTGAGAGATGATTGTGCGTTTTGTCGAAAAATCACAATTCTTGCGCCGTGAAATGGCCATGACCACTGCCGCAAATGGCAGTGGTAGGCATGACGTCATGCACGCGAACGGCGCCCTGCAGATGCAGGCGCGCAAGTTGACAGTCCGATGGATAATGCCTCTCTGGCAAAAGACTGCCAGATCGCATGGACATCGGTGACCAAAAAGATATCCTTGTCGATCACGGGGACAGACAGCTGTGCGGCTGCGCGTTCGTCAACGCCCTTGTGCCTGTGACGAAATATGGGATTTACCCGGTGCAGTTGCGTGCCGCCAAGATCCCGACTTGTTCATTCGCAATCCGTGATTATTCGCATGTACACTCTGGCGTTGGGCTGGAAATATCATCTGGAGCGCGCCTTTCTTCGATTCCTGCAACTGGAGTTCGTGGGCTTCGACCATGCCGGTACAAGTGACTCGGACTGCCAAACGGGGCTGGCCAAGCGCGGCTGCGCCGCCCTTTCAAGCAGCGCCAAGGTCACGTGTTGAGGTAAATTATCCTGGAGCAGGAAGATTCCAACCTGCCGCTTAGTTTGCTCAGGTGAGCAAACTAAGCGATAAAGTTGATCCATTCGGCTAGCCGCATGATCAGCTCCCTGCATGATGGGTATAGAGAGTCAGACAGCACGGCCACGGAGATGCGTCCATGCTTTCCGTTATTATCGATTACAGAGCCTTAAATATCAAACTTCGAGCGGTTCTTAATCCACCAAGCGCGTCCTAATACGACGATTATAGATCCAAACAATCCTATTGCAAATGCCCGTAGCAGCGCAGCAGACAGGCGTGTCGAGCGGTGTTCCGGCAAGCTTGGCCCCGCGATAAAGCGACTCTTTTCGAGGTACAGGTTATTTGCCAACTGGTTGTCTATGGTGATTTTGTTGTACACCTCTTGGGTTGTCTTATCCTTTAGATCTTTGGTCTTGAACACCGCTAACTTTACCGACTCCAGTCCGCGCAAGACGGTCTCTCCAGATTTAGTGTTATCCAGCAGAATTTTAGCTTGACCATAATATTCACGCAGCAAAATATTTTTTTGCTGTTCGCGCTTCGTATGGTAGATCAATTCGTCGGTTATCGCTGTATCTACTTCTGTCGTCATTAGTTGCGTGACCGGCGACAAATAGCGTGCATTGTCTTCCGTGACTGAAATCACCTGGCGCGAAGTTTGGTTGGCCGACTCCGGGTAGCGCATCACAATCTGTTTCAGGGCTGCGCTTTTACGTTTATAAAGATCAAGTTTTTCTCTATTTTCAATAATGTCATTATCGAGTTTGGTAATAAGTGCTGTAATTTCGCTATACTTAAAACGCAATACATCGGAATAAATCATATAAGTAATGCTGTCCATTGCGTAGCGCCCCAACAATCCAACCATACGCTGGGCGTTTTCCCCACTTCCTGCCGCATACACAATGCGTAGGCCAATGACATTGTTACCACCATCCTTGGGTTGATCCATTAACTCCTTGGCATCAAGTTTTGTGAATGGGAAAACTGGCTGCATCAGTTTTGAAATTTCTTCCGCAGAAGAAAATACTTTGCGTAGGCCATCTACGCCAGGTGTGGCTTCAAGCTTGTTTTGCTGAATAAATTCGGTAAAGCGTCCGCTAGTACTGAAGAATGCAGCATAACGTTTATAATCGGCTAGCATGATACCAGGAGGAGGCTCTTTGTCTTTCATATTTCTATCCAACGGTATTGGAATTGCTCCGCCGAACTGCAGGAAACCCTCACTTTGATATTTTGCCGCATGTATTCCCTGCCATAAGCCAAGTCCTGATGCAACGACGGTGACGCCAATAATTACCCAGCGCGAGCGCCATAATGGAGGGAATAGATCCATCAGAGGAATTCCAAACTGGTTGCCGTCATTATTTTCTTCGCTGAGCTCATCATATTTTTCCATAATTTTTTACTATCTAAGTCGATGTTGATAAAGGTATTTTTTCTAAAATAATTTTTACTCGTATGGCATACGACTTGGTCGCATCATGTCTATTACTATGTAATATTGAAAGATGTAAGATGCATTTTTATCATCCACTCTAAAAAACATCATCTATTATTTTTACTATTCAGGCGAATGCTACTGCATAAAATAAATGGATTTATCAACAGATATCTATTAGCGTGGTACATTTGGAAAAAATGTAAAACACTCATCAGTTTTCCAGTGCAGGAGAAAATGACGTCAATTGTATGTTAACAGTGCGACGCTCCTTAGTATATCCTTTAATCGCAGTCTGGCAGGATGGCCGCTTGCTTGGTCAAGGCGGTCATCGATACGAATTTGTTTTTTGCCAGCTTCCCGAGAACGTCAAGGTGGCGTGGCTTGACTTCCACTGCTGTTGCTTCCGCACCACTATTAATTCGAATTTTGTAGATGGGGGGATGTTTTTGAGGAATCGCCGGGCAGCGTTAGAGACTTTCTTTGCTCGTACCAGATCAAATCCTCGATTCCGCATTGCGGTGAGTATTCCTGAACGGCACGCAGCAGCAAAGTACGTACAGTCTCGAATTCAAAACGCTCGCAAGCCGCTTCCAAGTCGCTTAAAATAATCTGTAATTCAGCCCAAGGAATTTCAGATTCTTGGGCGCGCATGATAAGGGGATGTTCGGTTCCTTCAACGTTATCGCCAATTAATAATTCTTCATACAGTTTTTCCCCTGGGCGCAAGCCGACGTGGGAAATTTCTATCCCATCTGGCGCGGCTTTGCTTCTGACTTCAAGTCCGCTCAGATGCACCATTCTTTCGGCGAGGTCCATAATTTTGATCGGTTCTCCCATATCGAGGACGAATACATCGCCGCCCGAACCCATTGCGCCGGCTTGCAGTACTAGTTGTGCAGCTTCAGGAATAGTCATGAAATAGCGTGTAATTTCCGGATGGGTCAACGTGATTGGTCCGCCATTCATGATTTGTTTACGGAACAACGGCACCACCGAACCGGATGAACCCAGTACATTGCCAAAACGCACCATGCAGAAGCGCGTTCGATTGCCTTCGCGCGCAAATGCTTGCAAAATCAATTCTGCTAAACGCTTGGTGGTGCCCATCACATTGGTCGGACGTACCGCTTTGTCAGTTGAAATCAGTACAAAACATTTTACTCCTGCATCCACTGCCGCTCGCGCAATGCTTAAAGTGCCGAATACATTATTGCGTACCCCTTCGATCGGATTGTGTTCTACCAGCGGCACATGCTTATAGGCGGCAGCGTGGTAGACCGTTTCAACCGTGAAGGTGCTCATGATGCGTTTGCATTTTTCCGTATCCAGTACAGAACCAAGAAAAGGAATCAGATCCAGTTCAAATCCCTGGCCGCTGTTCAATCCCTTGAGTTCCTGTTTGATGGAATAAAGAGCAAATTCGGACATTTCCAGTAAAATCAGACGCGCCGGTCGCAAACGGATAATCTGCCGGCATAGTTCGGAGCCGATCGAGCCCCCGGCACCCGTTACCATCACGGATTTGCCAGTGATGCAGCTGGCGACCAGCGTCAGATCGGGCGCGACTTGGTCGCGCCCCAGCAAATCTTCGATTTCAATGTCGCGCACATCCTGCAGGCGCAGCTCGCCGCTGACCAGGCTTTCCACCGGCGGCGTCACTTTGACCTTGACCTTGAGCGTTTCCAGCTTGTTCAGGATGTGCTTTTGCCTGCTTTTAGACAGCGACGGCATGGCCAGCAGGACTTCGCTGATCTTCGCCTTGCTGATCAACTCCGGCAGATAGGCTGCGCTATGGACCTTGATACCGCCTATGGTGGCGCCATTTAATTCCGCCATATCGTCGATGAAGGCCACCGGCAGATACTCCTCGCCCGCGCGCAGTGCTTTGGCCAACTGCGAACCAGCTTTTCCCGCGCCGTAAATAGCGACCCGCACCGTTTGCTGGCTGCCATGCGGGTACAGCAGAAAACCACGCGCCAGGAAGCGACTCGCCACCACATAGGTGATCGCGCTGATCCAGTAAATACCAAAGACGCCGCGCGACAGCCCCGACATATGGGTGACCAGGGCCGCCAAGGTGACCAGCATTGCTACTGAAATAGTAACGCCGAGTATGACAACATAAACGATTTTCTGGTCGATGAAGCGGATGACGGCACGGTACAAGCCTAGCCGTATGAAAATAGGAATCGAAATGACCGGTACGGAAATAATCAGCCACAGGTAATGCGTAAACAATGGGGCGCTTGATAAATCGTACCGCAAGAGAATTGCGCAACAAAATGTTAGTGGCAGGAAAATTAAATCTGCCGTCGCCGCTATCAATTGTTTCTGGATACGTGATAAATCAAGAAATGATTTCATTTTTCTATTCAAGCGTAATTGGAGATGAGTGCTATTGAATGGCGAATATTATCTACCGCCAGCACATGATACAGGAATAACAACAACCGCCAATCTAATGGGTCACCCCATCGCGGCGTACGACTTTCATGAATGTCAGTAAGATAATTTTCAAATCCAGCGCCAACGATTGACGTTGCATGTATTCCACGTCGAGTTTGACCTTTTCTGGAATCGGCAATTCGTCGCGGCCGTTAACCTGAGCCCATCCGGTCAGGCCGGGCAGGATTGCGTCCACTCCATTCTGGGTGCGCAGCGCGATCAGGTCGTCCTGGTTGAATAGTGCCGGGCGTGGGCCGACAAAACTCATATTACCGCACAGAATACTCCAAAGCTGGGGTAGTTCATCCAGGCTGGATTTACGTAAAAAAGAGCCGCACGGTGTCAGGAAGCGCTTCGGATCGGCCAGCAAATGGGTCGCCACCGCAGGCGTGTCGGTACGCATGGTACGGAACTTCGGCATGCGGAAGATCTTGTTGTAGCGTCCCACCCGATCCGACCAGTAGATCGCCGGGCCTTTCGATGTCAATTTGACGCACAGCGCCACCAGCACGATAGGGAGCAGCAAAATTAGGCTGGCCAGCAGGGCCAGCAGCAGGTCGAATAGTCGTTTCATGCTTATACTTGTTATTGTTTCAGAAAGTGTGCCACGGTTTTATTGATGGATTCCTGTATATCCAGCACCGGTTTCCAGCCTAGCGTAGCTTTGGTATGGGCGATGTCCACTTGCAGCGAGCCGAGCAGCCGATCCGCCACCGCTTTCTTGCCCAGCAGCGCGGCGCAACGCTGGATCAGCCAGGCCGGCACCGGCATCAGCCATGTGCGCTTGCCCATGCCGCTGGCAAGCATGCGCAACAATTCACCGATGCTGACATCGTGATCGTCCGACACCATGAAGGTCTGGCCCGGCGCAGCGGGATGACGGCAGCACAGGATCAGCAGATCGACCAGATTGTCCAGCGCCACCATGCTGCGCTGGTTATGAATCGCCCCCAGCGGCAGTGGCAGTCCGATTTTGGCCAGTTGCATCAGACGCATGAAATTGGCGCGTACACCGGGCCCGTAGACCAGCGGCGGGCGGACAATCACCAACTCCAATCCGGTGGCCAGCGCCACTTCTTTCAGCGCCAGTTCGGCCTCCAGCTTCGATTGGCCATATGGGTCTTGCGGCGCGCCTGCGTCGAAGGCGGTAAACGGCCGGGTGCCTGTGGCCTCGCCATTGACTTTCACGCTGCTGACGAAGACGAACCGCTTCACGCCATGCTGGGCGGCCTGCCTGGCCAGATGCACGCTGGCAGCCACATTGACGGCGCGGAAAGCGGTCAGCGGATCGTCCGATGTGTCGTTCATGACGTGCACCCGCGCCGCCAGGTGGATCACCGCATCGCAGCCAGCCAGGGCCTGCGACCAGTCGGTCGTGGCGCTCAGTTCGCCAACCGCCAATTGGGCTGGATTGCTTGCCTTGCGTACCGCGGCTGTGCAGGTAATGGAGCGCCGCTCCAGTTCGGCGCACAAGGCCGTACCGACAAAGCCGCTGGCCCCGGTAACGAGGATGTTAGACATGGCTGCTCACTTTATTCTTGGTTGACACGAGATCAGCAAAATGGCCTTCCAGCTTATCGATCAACAGTTTTTTCTCAAATTGTTCTGCATAGCAGCGCTGCGCCGCTGCGCCCATCGCGGCACGTTGCTCTACGCCGGCGTCGGCCATGCGCGCCACGGCATCGGCCAGGCCGGCGGCATCGCCGGCGGCACAGGCATAACCGGCGCCCGACTCGCGAATCACTTCGGCGCCTTCGCCATCGAGCGCGCCGATCAGCGGCAGGCCCGATGAGAGGTAAGTCTGGACCTTGCCCGGAATCGTCATGGCAAAGATCTCGCTGGCCTTCAGTGTCACCAGCAAGGTGTCGGCATGGGCAAAAAACGATGGCATGCGCTCGAGTGCAAAGCGGCCCGGCATCAGCACCTGATCCTGCAAGCCGCGGAGCGCGACCTGCGCCCTGACCCAGTCGGCCATGCGTCCGTCACCGACAATAATCCAGCGAATCTCGCGCCGTTCGCGCAAGCGCTCGGCAGCGTCCAGGATGGTGGGGAAATCTTGCGCATCGCCGATATTGCCGGCGAATAGGACATTAAATGCACCTTCTTTGGACGGCACCTCAAGAGCCGGGATCACCGTTTCTTCATGAAACAATTCTTCCGCCCAACTAGGGAAATAGCGGATTTTCTCGCGTTGCGGACAATACTTTTCTATCCCGCCGATAAACGATTTGGATTGCGCCAAAATCAAGTCGCAGTGGCGATAAATGAAGCGCACCATTACTCCGACCGCATTGAGCACCTTGCGCGATTTCACGACGCCAACGGCGCTTAGCGATTCCGGCCACAAGTCAAGCGCCCAGAACACGATCGGCGTCTTCTTGAACAACTTCAGCACCAGAGCCGGGATGCCGACAGTGATCGGCGATGGCTCGTACACGAAAATCACATCATATTTCTTGCCGATCAGTTTGAGCGGGCCGAGCAAGGAGCCGGATAAAACGAAACTCAGGTAATTGAGCGCCAGGCGCAAGGCTCCCTTGCCGCGCGGCGTCAGCGGTACCCGCACCACCCGGACCGCGCCAAATTGCGTATATTTGGCTCGATTCTCGCTGAAATCCTCGTAAATTTTTCCCTCAGGATAATTCGGCCAGCCCGTCAATACGGTGACTTCATGCCCCCGCTGCTGCAATTCCGTCGCCAGGTCATTGATGCGAAAGTTTTCTGGCCAAAAATACTGGCTAACGATTAATATTTTCACGCTGTCGCTTATCCCGCCTTGTGCCACACTTTACGGTTCACGTAATCGGTATAGCTGTGCAGGATGCGTATCACTTTATCGGACACGTTCGGCGCGCTGTAATCGGCCACCAGCTTCAGATCGCGCGACGCGCCGCGCTGCTGGCTTTCCAGGATCGCCAGACCCTGCAGCACGCGCTCCACTTCCAGGCCGGTCATCATGACCGATGCTTCCTCCATTCCTTCCGGCCGCTCGTGCGCTTCGCGGATATTAAGGGCCGGGAAATTGAGGATGGACGATTCTTCGGTAATCGTACCGCTGTCGGACAGCACGGCTTTCGAACTCGATTGCAGCTTGACGTAATCCTTGAAGCCCAGCGGTTTCAGCAGCCGCACCAGGGGATGGAAGGTGACTGCCTTGGCGTCGACCTTCTTTTGCGTACGCGGATGGGTCGATACGATCACCGGCAACTGGTAGCGTTCTGCCACGGCATTGAGCGCCGCCACCAGCTTGGTGAAATTGATTTCGGAATCGATGTTTTCCTCGCGGTGCGCGCTGACCACGAAATACTGGTTTTCGTTCAGGCCCAGGCGCGCCACGGCGTCCGAAGCGTCTATGCCGTCTTTGTAATGGTGCAGCACTTCATACATCGGGCTGCCGGTCTTGATCACGCGGTCCGGCGGCAAGCCTTCGCGCAGCAGGTATTCGCGCGCGATGCTGCTGTAGGTCAGGTTGATGTCGGCAGTGTGGTCGACGATCTTGCGGTTGGTTTCTTCCGGCACGCGCTGGTCGAAGCAGCGGTTGCCGGCTTCCATATGGAAAATCGGAATCTTGCGGCGCTTGGCGGGAATCGCCGCCAGACAACTGTTGGTGTCGCCCAGGATCAGCAGCGCGTCCGGCTGCACCTGCTCCAGCACGGCATCGACGGCGATGATAATCTTGCCGATGGTTTCGGCGGCATTCGCTCCTGCCGCGTTGAGGAAGTGGTCAGGCTTGCGCACTTCCAGGTCGTGGAAAAAAATCTCGTTGAGTTCGTAATCGTAATTCTGTCCGGTATGTACGAGCACATGCTCGCAATGCTGGTCCAGCTTGGCCAGCACGCGCGACAGACGGATAATTTCAGGCCGCGTGCCAACCACGGTCATGACTTTCAGCTTTTTCATTGTCAAACCTTGTAGGTAATCGTATCGGGATGCTGGCGGTCGAAAATCTCGTTAGCCCACAGCATGACGATCATTTCTTCGTCGCCGATATTGGTAATGTCGTGCGACCAGCCGGGAATGGTTTCCACCACTTCCGGCGACTTGGCGCTGGTGCAATGCTGATGCGTGGCACCGCTATCGATATGGCGGAAGCCGAAACGGGCTTCGCCCTTGATCACCAAGAATTTCTCGGTCTTCGTGTGGTGATAATGGCCGCCACGGGTAATCCCCGGATGCGCCGTAAAAAAGGAAAACTGCCCGGCGTCATGCGTCTTCAGCATTTCCACAAACACGCCGCGCGGATCTTCATGCTTGACCAGCGGATAAGAAAACTGTTCGGGCGTGAAATAGGTGATGAAGGTCGAGTACAGCGCGCGGGTCAAGCCGCCGCCGACAGCCTCGGTAACCAGGTTGGTGCGGCTGTCCTTGAAGATTTGCAATTGCTGCGCCAGCGCGCCGACGCTGATGCGGTACACCGGCTGCACTTCCTGGTACTCGGCCGGCACGGGCGTTTGCTGCATCACGTCCAAAAATGCGGCGATGACGTCGTCGATATACACAAGTTCGATCTGCGCGGCCGGGTCGTTGATTTGCACCGGCAAACCTTGCGCGATATTGTGGCAAAAGGTCGCCACCGCCGAATTGTAATTCGGCCGGCACCATTTGCCGAACACATTCGGCAGGCGGTAGATATATACTGGCGCGCCGCTTGCCGCACTGAAGGCACGCAGCGCATCTTCGGCGCCGCGCTTGCTGCTGCCGTAGGCATTGTCGCGTTGTGCCTGGATAGACGAAGTGTAGATGACGGGCACCGCGCGACCGCTTGCCCGCAGTGCGTCGCACAAGGCCTGGGTCAGGTCGGTGTTGCCTTGGGCGAACTCCGCTTCCGTCTGCGGCCGGTTGATGCCCGCCAGGTGGAAGATGAAGTCGGCCTGCGCCGCCTTTTCGCCCAGTGCCTTCCAGGATTCACCCTTGACGAAGGTCTGCACCTCGATGCCGGCCCGTTCGCGCAAATGAACCATCAGGTTCCTGCCGATGAAGCCCTGGGCTCCGGTGACTAAGACTTTCATGCACTTAACCTTCCGCTACCGCTGCTTCGCCGCGCACGATGGCCTGGATGAAGTCGAGCTTCATTAGCAGCTTCTGCATGCCGTCCTGGTCCAGGCGTTCGGTATTGTGCGAGTTGTAGTCTTCAAATGTGGAAATCTTCTGTTCGCCCTGCTCGACGAATTTTCCGTAATTCAAGTCGCGCAAATCGGGCGGCACGCGGAAATACTCGCCGAGGTCGGTAGCCGCCGCCATTTCCTCACGGCTCAGCAAGGTTTCATACAGTTTTTCGCCGTGCCGGGTACCGATGATATTGACTTCATGATCGGGCTTGTCGAGGATCGCCAGCAGCGCCTGCACCAGCACCTCGACCGTGGCGGCCGGCGCCTTTTGCACGAACATGTCGCCGTTGGTGCCGTGCTCGAAGGCGTACAGCACCAGATCGACCGCGTCTTCCAGCGTCATCATGAAGCGCGTCATGGCCGGATCGGTGATCGTGATCGGCTGGCCGGCCTTGACCTGTTCAACGAACAGCGGGATCACCGAACCGCGCGACGCCATCACATTGCCGTAGCGGGTGCCACAAATGACAGTCTTGGCATCATCCAGGTTGCGCGATTTGGCGACCATGACTTTTTCCATCATGGCCTTGGAAATCCCCATCGCATTGATCGGATAGGCAGCCTTGTCGGTGCTCAGGCAGACCACTCGGCGCACGTTGTTCTGAATGGCGGCTTCGAGCAGATTGTCGGTGCCAAGGATATTGGTTTTCACCGCTTCCATTGGGTGGAATTCGCAGGAGGGCACTTGCTTCAGTGCGGCCGCGTGGAAAATGTAATCCACGCCGCGGGTGGCGTTGAGCACGCTGTCGAAATCGCGCACGTCGCCGATGTAGAACTTCAGCTTGGGGCTGAGGTACTTCTTGCGCATGTCATCCTGCTTTTTCTCATCGCGGCTAAAAATGCGGATTTCACCGATGCCGGTGTCCAAAAAACGTTTTAACACGGCATTCCCGAAAGAACCCGTACCACCGGTAATCAGAAGAACCTTGCCTTCAAACATAATATCTCTTTCCGTTAATCGCATTAACTTGTGATGTTTAAGACTCGCCCAGTGTGTTGCGCACCAACTCGTCGCGTTGCTGCACATTGGGATAATTGATCAGTACTGCCTTGTAAGCGCCCTTGAAGACGAACAGGCTGCCGGCAGAGGCGCCGACCACGCCGCAAGCGCGGATCAGTTGCGCGACGTCGTCGAGTGAACCGGCGCCGCCCAGGATGGTGATCGGCAGTTTCACGGCGGCGCGTATCTTTTCAGCCAGCGCCAGATCGTAGCCTTTCATCTGGCCATCGTTTTCAATCGAATTGATAACGATCTCGCCTGCGCCCAGCGCCTCGGCCTTTTGCGCTACTTCCACCGCGTTCAGCTTGGTATTCTTGCGACCGTTGTGCAGGAATACATCGTATTCCTTGCTCAGCATGCGTTTCTTGACGTCCAGCACCACGACCACGCTCTGACTGCCGATTTCATCGGCGATCTGGCGGATCAGTTCCGGATTTTCAATCGCCGCCGCACTGATGGCGATTTTTTCCACGCCCAGGCTGATGATGCGCTTTGCCTGCGCCACGGTGCGGATGCCGCCGCCGTAGCACAGCGGCATGCGGCACTCGGCCGCCAGGTCGGCAATGAGTTTATAGTCCGGTTCGACGCCGTTGACTGTGGCATCGATGTCGAGCACGATCAGTTCGTCGCTTTCCTTTTCATTGAAAATCTTGACGGCATTGATCGGGTCGCCCACGTATTTCGGATTCTTGAACGACACCGTCTTGACCAGGCCTTCTTCATGCACCAGCAGACAGGGGATGATTCTCGGTCTCAGCATTTACAGCTCCGCAAAGTTTTTCAGAAGCAAGGCACCATAGTGGTGGCTCTTCTCGGGATGGAATTGCACCCCGTAGACATTGCCGGAGCGAACCGCACAAGCGAAATTGAGGCCGTAGGTCGAACTCGCCATCACGCTCTCAGGCTGCGCACACTCGAAAAAGAACGAATGCAGGAAATAAAAACGCGCATCGTTCTCCAGGCCGGCGAACAGCGCGTGCGGCACGACGGGGGCGACATCGTTCCAACCCATGTGCGGGGTCGGCAACTGGGCCGACAGCGCTTCGCCCTTGAAGGCGCGCACCTGGCCCGGCACCCAGCCCAGGCCCGACAGCTTGCCTTCATCGCTGCCTTCGGCCAGGATTTGCATGCCGACGCAAATCCCGAGCACCGGCACCTGCTCGTCGCGCACCAGGGTTTCCAGGGTGCCGCGCATGCCTGAGGCGTCGAGCAATTCCATCGCATGGTCGAATGCGCCCACGCCCGGCAAGATGATTTTGCTGGCGCCTTCCAGCTCGGCCGCAGTTTTCACCGCCATCGCCGGAATATTCATGCGCTTGTACATATTCGAAAAAGCGCTAATATTGCCGAGGCCGTAATCGACAATCTTGATCATCGGATGATCGCCTTCTGGAAGCCGATCAGGCGCAATGCCTTGGTGATGAAATTGAGTAGAGACATGCTGGACTTATAATCCGAGTAACTCTTGTTCTCGCCATGCATCAAGGCTTTCAATTCATCGATTGTCAGCCCCAGCTTGGTAGCAATGTATTCGAAATCCTGGGCCACGGTCGCCTCGTCGTAAGCCTTGATGGCGATCTTGTCGAGCGCTTCCTGGCGGCTCAGTTGACCGGTCAGTATCAAGCTGGAGAAGTGGGCGCGGCGCTTGTCGAAGCCAAATTTGGTCGGCAGCCAATAACCTTCATAAAATCGGGTAAAACGCGATTCATAGTGTTTGTGTGCATACTTTTGCCAGCCATAGGTGTCAACCAGCAATTGCATTGCCTCCTCCTTAATGAAAGGCACGCAATTAAGCGGCTTGACGACTTTGACACCCTTCACGAAACGGTAGTAGATCTTGTACTTGAAAATGTCGCACAGCGGAAAGGTTTTCAGCTTGCGCTTGCCGAAGCGGCTATGGATATCTTTCAACTGGGTCAGGTCGGACGCATGGTAGTGCCACTCCAGGGGCTCGCGCACGCATTCGGTGGAATAGTTGGCGCCCGTCAGGATGTACTTGACCCCGTTTTTGGCGGCGAAATTGTACAGCGACGCAAAAAAAGCGTGATCTTGCGGCGTGTCGATATGCGGCACTTGGGCCTTGAAAAAGGCCAGTTGTAAATCCTGCATTTCCTGCCAGTTCACGACTTCGGTATGCAGGTCGAAACCGAGGCCGTCCACCATTTTCTCGATATTGTTGACTGCTTGCTGCGAGTTCCAGCCGGCATCGACGTGGAACAGTAAGGGGCGCAAGCCATGTTGTTTGGCCAGATAGGCCACGTAAGAACTGTCGACGCCACCGCTCAGGCCGATAATGCAATCGTGCGGCTTGCCAGCACCATCACGTTTGATGCGCTCGACGTCTGCCAGCAATTGCTGGTGGCCGCGCTCGTCCGGATGCCAGTTTGGAACGATATTAGCATGATAATTGTTGCAGTAATCACACCAACCTTTTTCATCGAAAGTAATGTTCGAATCCGAGGTGTCCATGATGCAATTGCTGCAGATAGCATAGTCACGCTTAGTTTGCATTGATTGATCCATGAGAAATAATTGTCAAAATTGAAAATTGCAAAGATAATGTACGGTCTGATAAAATTTTAAGATTTCAGCAAAGCTAACTATTATACAGGAATACCTCCCCCTTCAAACGCGGGAGGCGCATTTTTTGAGGCAAAATACAGAGAATCTACCTTATTTTTAATAAATTAAAGGCATTATTACTCTCTGTTTCATTTGGCCTGTATTCTCGGATAATTTGAAAATATAACTGGCGCACCACAACTCGCGGCGCCTGAGTCAAATTCCGGGGCGGGTGCCGACCGCGTGCATCCCCCTTGCTTCGAAGGGCCGGGTGCTCTTTGCCGGCGCCGGCAAGTCTTTTGAGGCGCGATGGCTGGCTGTCCGTTTTGCTTATCACTTAGATTATATCTGTTGTCCAAGCCTGTCAGCCATTCTTGCTAGTACTGTGTGGGTCATGGCGATTTTTTGCCGAGACTGGCCGTGCCTGCGGTATCTTTTCCGACATGTGGTGATCGCAATCGGCTGCCGTCGCTTATGCTGGCGGAAAGTGCGCCATGCAGCGGCATCATAGACCAGTCCCTGTCTGCTTCGAGCATTCTGCTGCAGGCCTGGGCAACTGTCTGCGCTGAGTTTGAAAGGGTGGGTGCGCGCATGCAACTTGCGGCACCTTGCCCACCTTGATGGTGCGGTAGTTTTGAGCGCTTTGTGTCAGGGAAGTGTTACAAATAATTACATAATAGGTGTGGCGTATTGGCCTCAATTTTATCCTCGTGCATGCGCCAGGTATGCGAATATCTGCTGGTGTCATGGTTCCCTGTTGTTAATGGGCGTATCGCCTGAGCCAAGCTATTCCTGCTATCGACCAGATCGCGAGCGCCTGGACTCTGACCGAGACTGGTGGCGGCATGAGGGTTTGGCCCGGTCGGCCGACTTGTCGCGTGGCGGCACGCTGCCCAGACAGCAAGGAAGCAGCCGGCTAAGCGCAAGTTCGGGCGCAGGGGCGCCTCATCATGATCCTCGGATTGATTGCGAAGTGGCAACTGAAAATGATCAGCAAGTGGCAGGCATGAGCCTGATACTCTGGTCAGCACATAATTCGGTCGCCGCAACGAAGGTCGAGCCTGGTATTGCCCACTGTGCTTGCTTTTAAGCGAGTTGGCTGCGCGCCCGCTTACTCGCTTGTCGCAATCGGCTTTCACGGTAGCTAGGTGCTAAAATGGCGCTGCTGCGCAAAGGCTCCGTGTTATACTGGCGCCAGTGTAATGGCAATACTGGTTTTTTGTAAACGAGGGTTGGTATTTATTAAATCCCTGTTGCGTTAGAAGCAGCATTGATCTTGATTCTAAAAAAAATGTCACATTAGCAATTCTGATGAATCCGATTTCAATAAAAATACTGCGCAACGTGTTTCTTTATTTTTGCGATTTATAAAAAAGTATTTAACATTGATGAAATTCATTCGAAATCCAGGCTGCTGCCTGCCTGATCTTGTGGTAGACCTTTTTGTGGCATTTCCGGGCGATCTTTCGGGAGTGCACATATGAAAACGCTGGCGTTGATACCTGCGCGTGGCGGTTCAAAAGGAATTCCTCGCAAAAATATTAATATGATCGCCGGCAAACCCCTGATTGCCTGGACGATCGAGGCTGCGCTGGCGTCCACTCTGCTCGATGGCGTAGTGGTAAGCACGGATAATGCTGAAATCGCAGAAGTGGCGCTGCGCTACGGCGCCCAAGTACCGTTTCTGCGTCCGGCCGAATTGGCCCGTGACGAGACTCCTGGCGTGGAGCCTGTGCTCCACGCGCTGCAGCAATTGCCGGACTATGATGCGGTGCTGCTGCTGCAGCCGACATCTCCCTTGCGCAGCAGTGCCGACATCGATGCCTGCGTTGCTTTGGCGCGCGAGCGGGAAGCCGTTTCGGTGGTGTCAGTCAGCGAACCCGATGCACATCCTGACTGGATGTACCGAATGACGGCAACGCAGCAACTGGAAAAGTTGTTGGCTTCCCAATCGCACACTCGACGCCAGGATCTGCCGACTGTATTGACGCTGAACGGTGCTTTATACTTCGCCAATGCCGACTGGTTGCGGAGCAGCCGCACCCTGCTTGCCGAGGAAACGCTGGCTTATGTCATGCCAGCGGACCGTTCGGTCGATATCGATACCCCCCTGGACTGGAAATTCGCCGAATTATTGTTGAACGAAAAAATATGAAAAAAAAGATATTAATTACTGGCGCCGATGGTTTTATCGGCTCCCACCTGACTGAGGCTCTGGTACGCGCGGGCTATGATGTGCGTGCCTTTGTTTTGTACAATTCATTCAATTCCTGGGGATGGCTGGACCGCTGTTCGGCCGACGTCAAGGGCAAGTTTGAAGTGTTTGCCGGCGATGTGCGCGACCCGAACGGCGTGCGTACCGCGATGAAGGGATGCGATGCCGTATTGCATTTGGCTGCGCTGATTGCAATTCCATATTCCTACCATTCGCCCGATACTTATGTCGATACGAATATCAAGGGTACGCTGAACATCGTCCAGGCCGCGCGCGACCTGGGCATCGGCAAGGTGGTGCAAACCTCGACCAGTGAAGTGTATGGTACGGCGCGGTTCGTGCCGATCACCGAAGAGCACCCTTTGCAGGGCCAATCGCCATATTCTGCAAGCAAGATCGGCGCGGACCAGATCGCGATGTCCTTCCACGCCTCCTTTGGTACCCCGGTTACTCTGTTGCGTCCATTTAATACCTACGGCCCGCGCCAGTCGGCCCGCGCGGTGATACCGACAATTATTACCCAGATCGCGGCAGGCATGCGCGAGATCAAACTTGGCGCGGTGCACCCGACGCGCGATTTCAGTTATGTCGCCGACACCGTTGCCGGTTTCATCGCCGCCATGGAGTCCGAGCGCGGCATAGGCGAAGTGATCAATTTGGGCAGTAATTTCGAGATTTCGATCGGCGACACCGCGCACGCGATCGCCGAGGCAATGGGCGTGGAAATTTCAGTTGTCACCGATGACCAGCGTCTGCGTCCGGAAAAGAGCGAGGTCGAGCGGTTGTGGGCCGCCAACGGCAAGGCGCGTGACTTGCTCGGCTGGCAACCGCAATACGGCGGCCGCGACGGTTTCATCCGCGGTCTGCAAGAAACCGTTGCCTGGTTCAGCGATCCCGCCAATCTGGCCAGTTACAAAGCCGACATTTACAACGTATGAACGATACCTCTTTCCAACTCTCCCTGCCGCTGCAAGTGGTCGCCGCCATCCGCTCGGTGGTCGGCGAGGGACCTGCAGCCCTGCACGAACCGCGTTTCCGTGGCAATGAGTGGAATTACCTGAAAGAATGCCTGGACTCCACTTTCGTCTCGTCGGTGGGTAAATTCGTCGATCGCTTTGAGCAGCAGTTGGCCGAATTCACCGGCGCCGCGCGGGCCGTGGCCGTGGTCAACGGCACCGCTGCTTTGCATGTCGCGCTGCGCATGGCCGGCGTCGAGCCGGGCGACGAAGTGTTGTTGCCGGCATTGACCTTCATCGCTACCGCGAATGCCGTCAGCTATTGCGGGGCGACGCCGCATTTTGTCGATAGCGAAGAAACTTCTCTGGGCATGGATGCGCAAGCCTTGCGCGAGTATTTGAATGGCAGCACCGAAATGCGCGGTGGTCAGTGCATCAACCGTCAGACCGGCCGCGTCATCCGCGCCATGGTGCCGATGCATACCTTTGGCCACCCGGTCGATATCGACGCCTTGCTCGGCGTGGCCCATGATTTTCATCTGCAAGTGATCGAAGACGCGGCCGAATCGCTGGGCAGCACTATCGGCGGACGTCATACTGGCACTTTTGGCGTGATGGGGACGCTCAGCTTCAACGGCAATAAAACCATTACCACTGGCGGCGGCGGGGCGATCCTCACCAACGATCCGGAATTGGGTGCCCGGCTCAAGCACATCACCACCACGGCAAAGATCCCGCACCGCTGGAATTTCCTGCATGATGAAATTGGCTACAATTATCGTTTGCCTAACATTAATGCCGCACTCGGTTGCGCCCAGCTTGAACAATTGCCTGGTTTCCTTTTGAGCAAACGGCAATTGTTTGACCGTTACGCGGCCGCGTTCGCAGGTGTGGAGGGCATGCATATGGTGGCGGAACCGGCCGGCCGGCACAGCAATTATTGGTTGCAGACCCTGGCGCTCGACGAAGCGCATGCCAGCTATCGCGACGAAATTCTCAGCGCCACCAATGATGCCGGCCTGATGACGCGGCCAGTATGGCATTTGATGCATCGCCTGCAACCCTACAGCTGCGCGCCGTGCGCGCCAGTGCCCGTGGCGGAATCGCTCGAACGTCGCCTGCTTAATTTACCGAGCAGTGCAGGCCTGTAAATATTCTCATTGTATGTTGGCCTGGAGTGATTTTTTTTGATGGAAATAAAATAGTTACTTCAGGCGGAGGCGGTGCTTTAGTGGCAAATGATATTAAGCTTGTAAAAGAGCTAAATATGCACCTTGTCAGAAGGAAGAACAGGCCAATGCATTGTTCTTAGAAAAGCGAATTGTAAAAACATCAAGCAACATTATTGAATAACTTGTCATGCAAAAAAAAGATATAAATATACTTTTCCTCGGAGGCGCCAAACGCGTTTCTCTTGCCGAAAAATTTATTGATGAAGGTAAGGAAAGAGGTCTAAATGTAAATATCTTTTCATACGAGTTAGATATTAATGTTCCAATCTCATTGGTTGGAGAGATTGTTATCGGATTGCGATGGAGTGATAAGAACTTATACGATCATTTGCTTGAAACTATTAAAACAAAAAAGATTAATATTGTACTGCCTTTTTTGGATTACGCTACTATCGTATCAGCCAGGCTGAAAAAGCTCGTGGAGGATAAAGACGTTTTCATACCGGTTTCGGACGAAGGTATATGTGAAGTTTTTTTCAACAAGCGCCTTGCTAATGAGTGGTGCATAGAAAACAGTATAAATATACCTTCTGACACTAATAATTACCCATTGATAGCAAAGCCGATACATGGGTCTGCATCCAAAGGTATCTTAATACTTGAATCACCTGCAGATTTTGATAACCTGACAAATAAAGAAAATTATCTAGTTCAGAAATTTGTTAAAGGTAAAGAATACAGTGTAGATGTTTATGTCTCTGTCCAGGATAAGGAAATAGTTTCAATTGTTCCAAGGATACGATTGGAAACTCAGGGCGGCGAATCTATAAAATCTATCACGCTTAAAGATGAAAGATTAATAAATTTTAGCAGGGAAATTATTGAGAAAACAAAATTAGTTGGCCCTCTTACGCTTCAGTTGATTGAAGATTCGGCAACTAAAGAACTTTACTTTATGGAAATTAATCCAAGGTTTGGTGGCGCTGTACTAAATTCAATTTTTGCCGGTGCAAATTCCCCAAAATATCTTTTAAATGATTTCTATAAAATAAAGAATTCATATGATGGAAATTGGATCGATAGTTTCTTAATGATGCGACGTTTTTCAGAAAATTATAAAATATGCAAATAATAATAGACATGGATGGTACAATTTGTACCGAAGAAAAAACATATAGCAGATCAATGGCTAAGCCGTTGGATAATGCAGTTGAATCTGTAAATAATTTATATGACGAAGGACATACAATAATCATTTATTCTGCGCGTACCTGGATGGAATATGAGATGACTGTGGACTGGTTGTCAAGGTATGGCTTTAAATACCATCAGCTGATGTTAGGAAAGCCGATTGGAGATGTGTGGATCGATGATCGTGCTATTACCTGTAATGGATGGGGTAATGTTAATAAAATTCTAGACGAAAAAAGAAAGAAAAAATGAATAAAGTTCTAATCATTGCTGAGGCAGGTGTAAACCATAATGCGGACATTAATATTGCAAAAAAATTAATCGACGTTGCCAAGGAGGCTGGTGCTGATATTGTTAAATTTCAAACAGCAGTGCCGGAGCTCGTAATGACTGAGCAGGCGGAAAAAGCAGTTTATCAAATTGATAATACCGGTATAGCTTCTGAAAGCCAGCTGGATATGGCTAAAAAAATTCATCTTCCTCTTGAAGCTTATAAAGAGTTACTGGATTATTCAAACAGCGTGGGGATAAAATTTTTATCAACGCCTTTCGATCATGTTTCAATTGATTATTTGTATAATCTTGGTCTTGATATATTCAAAATACCTTCGGGAGAAATTACTAACCTTCCATATCTTCAGGCAATAGGAAGAATGAAGACGAATGTAATTTTATCTACAGGAATGTCAACGCTTGACGAGATAGGTGAAGCGCTAAAAGTTTTGATTGCTGAAGGAACTTTAAAAGAAAACATCACCGTTTTACATTGCAACACCGACTATCCTACAAAGATGACAGATGTTAATCTTAAAGCGATGATAACTATCGGTGAAGTGTTTGGGGTAAAAATTGGATATTCTGACCATACCCTTGGTATTGAAGTGCCGGTTGCCGCTGTGGCAATAGGGGCGACTGTGATTGAAAAACACTTCACTTTAGACCGTTCAATGGATGGTCCTGACCATTTGGCATCTCTGGAACCTGATGAATTGAAAGAAATGGTTAATTCTATCAGAAACATTGAAAAGGCTATGGGTTCAGCTGAAAAGTTGCCTACTGAATCTGAAACGAAGAATATAGTTATTGCTAGAAGAAGCATTCATATAGTGGATGGCTTAACGAAAGGGCATATCATAACTGAGAAAGATTTGATTATGAAAAGGCCGGGAGATGGAATTTCTCCTATGTATATTCAAAATGTTTTAAATAAGAAATTAAATAAAGATGTAGCGAAAGATCATAAACTTTCGATTGACGATTTGGTTTGAATTGAAAGCCATGATTAAAATAGCCTTACTTACAAGTTCACGAGCAGATTACAGTATATATTATCCTTTGATTAAAGAAATTCATAAACAGAAAATCTTTGAATTGGATATTATAGCTTTTGGCAATCATAATTCCTTGATTTATGGTAATTCTGTTGGCAGGATTGAAGAGGATGGTTTTAGGGTCAAGTACAAAATTGACGCCTTGGTTCTTGGTGAATCTCCAGAGTCAATTTCTGATTCTATGGGTTTGACGATGATGAAATTTTCATCAATCTGGAGTCTGGAAAACTACAAATTAATCATTTGTTTGGGAGATCGTTATGAAATGTTTGCGGCAGTAGCTTCTGCTGTGCCATTTAACATTCCGGTTGCACATATTTCGGGTGGGGAAATAACTTTAGGGGCTATTGATAACATCTTTAGGAATAGCCTGACGCTAATGTCTAAACTCCATTTTGCATCAACAGAGCAGTATAAAGACCAAATCGTTAAGATTGTCGGAGATGAGCATAAAGACGCGGTCTTTAACGTAGGTGCATTAAGTATAGATAATCTGAAGAATGTTGATTTTCTTTCTGTCGAAGAGTTTAAGAAAAAATTCAATATTGATCTGACTAAAAAGAGTATTCTGATCACTTTTCATCCGGAAACTGTTTCATTTGAGAAGAACGAAACCTATACAGATGAACTTATCGCTGCTCTAACGCAACTGAAAGCTTACCAGCTGATCATTACAATGCCTAATACTGATACCATGGGTAATATGATCCGCCTGAAACTGAAGGATTTTATAAGTTCTAATGTCAATGCAGTAGGAATTGAATCCTTTGGCACTTTAGGATACCTGACCTGCATGAAACATTGTGAATTTATGTTGGGAAACACCTCAAGCGGTTTTGTTGAAGCATCATTTTTCCCGAAATTTGTTATAAATCTTGGTGATAGGCAAAAGGGAAGGATTGAAACACCTAACATCTATACAACGCCGGTTACCAAAGAAGATATACTTAATACGGTGAGAAAAATTGAAGCAACACCATTGCCGGAAAAATGCAACATTTATGGTGACGGCAATACCGCATCTAGAATAGTAAATGCTATTAAAAAGATACTTTAGTGTTTTAGGCGCCGATACCGTGATTGGTTCCGGGTCGGCGGTCTTGCGGGATTGCATAGCCAGTTCGGTTTACATCGGCGTTCTGGCCAAATAATTAAACAAAGATCGTTGAAGAAATACATGAAAACCCTTATCATCGCAGAAGCTGGCGTGAATCATCATGGCGACCTTGAACTGGCCAAACAATTCATCCTGCCACGCTTGAGAGCGCATCGTCGCCTCAGCAAATGCCAGAACTATTGAACGCCTTGGACGACGTGACTGATTGCCGTTTGATTTTCGCGATGCCGAATGCGGATACGGGGAGTTTCCTCTTGTCTTCGATGCTCGATGGCGTAGTGGAAAATTCCTCAAACGGAATTGCCGAAGCGCCAAGCATGGGCATCGGTACGATCAATATCGGCGACCGCCAGCGCGGCCGTTTAATGACGGACAGTGTGATTGATTGCGAGCCCGATGCCGTATCGATAAGCACGGCTCTGCAGCATCCGTACTCTACAGAATTCCAGTCCGGGCTGGCAACCATGACCAATCTGCATGGCAATGGTGGCGCCAGCCAAAAGATCGTTCAAGTGCTCGGTGAATATCCGCTGGAGCATATTTTGAAAAAATCTTTCTACGATCTTGCCGATATCAGTCCGCGCGTCGAGACGAGCCGGTAAGAATCCGGCACTTTTAATCCGACTATATATTATGCACACTGATACCTGGCGTAAAACCTTATTGCCGACTACGGCAACTGTACAACAAGCGATCACCCGTCTGGAAGAGTCGGGGATGCAGATCGTGCTGATCGTTACCGATGATGAACGATTGCTCGGCACGCTGACCGATGGCGATATCCGACGCGGTTTGCTGCGTGGCTTGACGTTGGCCAGCCCCGTCGACAGCATTATTCAGCGCAATCCGATGGTGGTGCCGCCTGGATGGAACCGCGATATGGTTCTGCAATTGATGAAATTTAATAAATTGCATCAAGTACCCGTAGTCGACGAGCAAAACCGGGTAGTGGGCGTTCATTTGCTCGACAGCTTGCTGGTGCCAGGCAAGCGGCCGAATTTGATGGTGATCATGGCTGGCGGACGTGGCACGCGATTGCTGCCGCATACCGAAAACTGCCCCAAGCCCATGCTGCCAGTTGGCGGCAAGCCGATGCTGGAACATATTATCGAACGCGCCAAAGGAGACGGATTTGAGCGGTTTGTGCTGGCGGTCCATTATCTCGGGCACATGATCGAGGATTATTTCGGCAATGGTGAACGGTTGCAGGTACAAATCGACTACTTGCGTGAAGAAAAGCCGCTGGGCACAGCCGGCGCGCTGGGTTTGCTGCAGGCATCACCGGAAGAGCCTTTCCTGATCTCCAACGGCGATGTTCTGACCGATATCCGTTATGGCGAATTGCTGGACTTCCACTGTCGGCACCGGGCTGCCGCGACCATGGCGGTTCAATTGCATGAATGGCAACATCCATTTGGTGTGGTGAAAACCAATGGCGTGGATATTATTGGGATTGAAGAAAAGCCGATTACTCGTAGCCATATCAACGCCGGTATTTACGTACTCGAACCTATGGCGTTACAAGTGATACCGAAAGGCGAGCATTGTGATATGCCGACTCTTTTTGCGCGTCTACAGGAACAAGCCGAACGCACCATTGTTTATCCGATGCACGAGCCCTGGCTTGATGTTGGACGTCCAAGCGACCTTGAAAAAGCAAGGGAAGAGCATTCCTGACGGATGATTGTGAACGGCGTTCACTCAAAATTCTCTGGCATTTTGATGGCAGCTAACTCCGTATGGTATCCGGCGAGGCGGCCAGTGCTATTTTTTTTACATTTGTGCTTGCCGGTACATCGAGGTGAATGTTGTTGAATTAAGATTTCAAGCTGGGCATTACTGTGGCCTGAAGCGAACCGGAATTGAAAACCGTCTTCTGCTAAAAAATCGGAATACAGATTGAAAACAGGATTCAGCCGATTTACACCCCGGTCCGCTTTGAAGCCGGACTGATCAACTTGAGTTGCGAAGAAATGCCTGGTTTTATAAAAAAAATATTACGCCATAGTTTTCTTAGGTCCACACTGATCTATACACTCGGTGACACGCTCAGCAAGGCGGTTCCTTTTCTCCTGTTGCCAATTGTAGCGAAATACTTGACACCCTCGGATTTTGGCACACTGACAAATTTCAGCGTTGCAGTACAAGTGTTTACGGCAATTTGCGGCATGAATACCTATACCGCACTGACAATTAATTATCATGGATTGAAAGATGGTGTGGCTGGCTATCTTTCAAATCTGATTTATTTAATTCTGTTTTTAGGCGTCGCGTGTTTGCTGATAGTAGGCCTGTTTTCCTTTCCTATCAGCGAATATCTGGGAATCACCTTGCTGTGGCAGGTGTTTGCTATCATTACAGCCGTGTCGACTTGTATTTATACTCTGTACACGTCGCTGTTGCGCATCCAGGAGCGGGTATATACCTTTAATGTCGCGCAAGTATTGCAATCCCTGCTGACGGGAGGGCTGGCAATACTATTTGTCGTTTTCCTGCAATGGAACTGGCAAGGTCGGGCACTCAGCATGATCGTTTCGGGTGTGGTCGTCACACTGTTGATAATATGGCATCTGAAAAAAAATTCTTATATATTTTCCAGTATTGATATGAAAGAGGTTCGCAGCGCATTCTCTTTCGGTTTGCCGCTGCTGCCGCATACCCTATCTTTCTGGTTTAAATCCGGCATCGACAAGATAATAATAACCAATTATATAAGTATCGCAGCAAACGGTATTTACGCTTTGGCGCTGACTTTTTCCGCCGTGATCGGCGTGTTTACCGGAGCTTTTTTCAATGCCTATGCTCCGCATTTATACAAGGATTTACTTTCCATTGAGCAATCTGAGCCGAGTGAAAAAAATAGATTAAAGCGAAAACTGGTACGCATTACCTATTTATTTTCTGCTGCTTTGAGTTTGGTAGCACTCAGTGGCTATTTTTTACTAAAGCTATTAATACCATTGTTTTTCCCAGCTGCATACCAGGAATCGATGGTGTTTTTGCCGATGACGATGGCTACCTTATTTTTTGACGGTATGTATTCCATCATGTCGGGCTATATTTTTTATAAAAGAAAAACCAAGCTGCTGGGAATTATCACTTTTTCGTCTTCCGTACTGCAGATGGCGCTGACCTTTCTTCTAGTACAGCATATCGGCATCATGGGGGCGGCATATTCAAGCTTGCTTGTTTCTGTTCTGACATTTGTTGCAGTTTTCATATTTGCCAATAAGCTTTATGATTTGCCATGGGGCTTGAAGCATGCTGAAAAATTGCAGCCACTACCGCCCAAATAGGCTGTTGCCTGTATGTAGTCTCGGACCACCTTAGCCACCCATTGTCCGTCCGCAAGCGGCTGCCGAAGCGCAGAAATCTGCCTGACACCCTTTAGGTTATTTATGTTATTTTTATGTTACCTGGTTTTTATTTATTTTGCCTTCACTTTCAGGCGTAAGGCTTCTCCGGCTATTTTCCTGTTCTTCATTTATATATCTTCCTTAATCGGTGCGGTTGCGATTGGTTATGATTATAAGATTGATACTGAAGAAAAGATATGGAATTTTATTTTCTTGGCATTGATTTTGGCATTTTTTATCCTGCCATGGAATTGCTTGCCTTATAGTGTAAAAATCATGATGCCGGATCGTCAACGCCTGAGGACGCTGACATTAGTATTGCTGTCTATTAATATTATTATTTTCATCGTATTCTCTATTAGTATTTTTTACAGTTTTTCATCCATTGTGGATTATTCCGCATTCAAAAATGGCGGAGAGAGCGGCGATTTTATAAAAGCCTTGCCGATCAATAATACCTTATATTTGCTAGCGCTGTATCTGCATCCGACTGCCTACTTTTTAATGCCACTTCATTTTTATTATCTAATGACTGGCAATAAGAAAATGTCTTATCTTTGCCTGTTGTTTTCGTTGAATGTGGTATTGCATGGATTAACCATATTCAGTCGTTCAGGGTTTATTATTTTTGTTTTTCTGTACGGCGCTTACCTTCCATTTTTTTACAATAAATGTAGCCGAAAAACAAAAAATACAATCAAGCTTTCGCTTGGACTCCTGGCGGCAAGTGCCTTGACTGTTTTCTTTTTTGTGACGGCAAACCGGTTTGAAAATGAAATTGGCTATAACGACATTCTCGATTCGAATGTCTATATCACTAATCCAATTATATTCAGCTTGTTCGATTATGGATGTCAATGGTATAGAAACGGCAGTATTGTCATTAATTCCTACCAATTTGAATCTTTAAACGGACAGTTATCGTTTCCTTTTCCTATTTTGATTGCGGATAAGCTTGGTTTGGTCAATTATCCGATAGGTGAAATTGAGACGAGGCTGTATGTTTTTTGGGGTGCATATTACGATAGATTTAATGGCATCACTGCAAATATATTGTTCGATTTCGGATATGTAGGAACATTTATATTTGCGGCGATTTATTCTTCTTTTGTTCTTTGGCTGCGGCCAGGGAAAAATGGCTTGCCGCTTGCGAAATTGATGGCAGTCGCGGCATTGTTTTTGCTGCCGGCAATGGGAATATTTAATTATGAAATGAAGACTGTATATTACAATCTTCTAATTGTTTATACTTTTTTGATTTGTGGCTATTTGAATGGATTTGGGCACAAAAAAATACTTAAATAGGAAGTTTTGCAGGCGTGAAAAATTTTTCATTTCTTGATTTTTATGCTTATAGGCAGTCATAACTTCAAGATTGCACCAGAGAAATAACCAGATAATAACCATGAATATTCTTATTTACAGCCCCTATCCCCTGGATAACAACAGCATGCCGGTTTTGCTGGATGAAGCCATGGAATATCTTCAAGAACCTTCGAATCAAGTTCTTTTTGTGACGTGTAGCGGTGAAATCAAGCCCTGCGATTCGAATGCCGAGCAATCTGCTATCCGCTGCGCGGAGTGCATGTTTTCTGCGAATTTGCTGGTTGGTAAAATTGATCATCCGAATTTCAAGCACAAGAAACTGTCATCATTTCTCAGTGCGGAAGCTGTGCGGAGGGTGGATGCGCTGCGCTTCGATTACGACTCGATTGCCGAGGTGAAAACCATCTGCCATCAAGAGGCCAATATCGGCTTGGGTGTGGTGTCTTCCTATGTGTCGATGACGCGGAATCTGGAACCTGAATTTAATCAGGAAAACAGCATGTTTTTTGACGACGCGTTGCGCGCCTCGGCCCGTCTGGTCGAAGCCACCATTGGCATGCTTGAGGATTTCTCACCCGATCAGGTTTGCATTTTTAATGGACGCTTCAGCGGAATCAGGCCGGTGATGGAAGTTAGCCAGGCTCGGGGCATCAGCACGGTGGTCTTGGAATGCACGTTCGCTTCCGATCGGGAAAAACAGCATAAGGTAAAGTTTTTCGATGCCTTGCCTCATGATATTGATAATGGAACGAAAATTATCGAAAACAACTGGAGCGAGTGGAACGAAAAAGAAGACAAGAATACTGTGGCAAAGAGCTTTTTTGAGCGTCGGCGCAAGGCCGAGATGGCATCCGACACGGTGTATACCGCGGGGCAAAAGGAGAATGAGCTGCCCGAAAATTGGGATCCGGATAAGCGAAATTTCGTCATTTTCAACTCTTCGGAAGATGAGTTTTTCTGCGTTGGCGAATCGTTTGACAAATATAAGTTATTCGAGAATCAGATCGAGGGCATTCGCTACCTGCTAGCCAAGGCAGCGCAGGATCCATCGATTCATTTTTATCTGCGCATTCATCCAAATTTGCAGCATATCAAGTTTCATTATCATACCGGCCTGGCTTCTATATTTTCCGAGTTCGATAACATTACCGTTATCCTCGCCAGTTCTTCTGTTTCTACATATGCCTTGATCGACAGCTGTGAAAAAGTCTTCGTATTCGGTTCCACCACGGGGGTAGAAGCCGCTTACTGGGGCAAGCCGGTCGTGCTGCTAGGCGGATCTTTTTATATCCACCTGGATGTGGCGTATTACCCGCGTACCTTGAGCGAACTGGATTCGGCGCTCTTTGCGACCTTGTCGCCTGGCTTGCGACAGGGAGCGTTGAAATATGCGCTCTATATTTTTGGAAAGCGCGGCATTCCTCCAAAATATGTGGATTTCGACTTTAAGATGCTGCACTTTGGAGGCAAAACCCTGTCAGTTCCCCGCTGCTATTCCTACCGGGGGTCGCTGTTACCCTATGTTGCCGTTCTCGTTTTTTTCCGGACGCTCAACCTTGCCCAGCATTTGATTTTCAAAAAAATCACTTTCCCCAAGTTTTTGGTTGAAAAAAAATACATCAAGCAGGATTTTTAATGTTGCAATTGCATACTGAAAAAGATGCTGGAACAATGAATAAATACATTTTCTTTACCAATATACCTACACCCTATCGTACGGCGTTATATAACGAACTTTACGAGCAAGGATTGAATTTTGAGGTGTATTACATGCGACGCATAGAAGGCGATCGAAGCTGGCAAGTCGATCTATCTTTGCTGAAGCATCCGTATTATATCGACAATGGCTATTATAAAATGATGGGGCGTTATCATCTCCATATCAACCCACGCCTGCTGTATAAATTATTCAAAGAAAAAAATACTGAAGTAATTATAGGCGGAAGCTGGAACGATATCGATGTACTGGCGCTGGCATTTTTCAAGCGCCTGGGTCTTTTCAAGCAGCAGCTGCATTTCTGGTCCGAAGCGAACTATCTTACCACCGGCGCCTCGAACGATAATATACTCAAACGCTTTCTCCGAAAATTTGTCTACCAGTCGTCGACCGGTGCACAAATCAGTTCCGGGAAAATGACTGAATTGACATTTGAAAAATGGCAGATAAAAGTGCATGCCTATCTTCCTTTGCCTAATACTATCGAAGAAGACAAGTTTCAGATTACCGCCGCGGAAGTCGCAGCGCGGCAAGAAAATCCGCTCCCGGTATTCTTGCTGCCGGTCCGGTTGACGGAGACCGTCAAGGGTATTGTCAATTTCTTTTCAGCGCTGGGCGATGAAAATATTCGGCGAGGCCGGTTTTTACTTGCTGGAGATGGACCGGATAAGGCCATGATCGAACAGTTTGTTGCCTCCCGCGGCCTCGGTGCGCATATTTCCCTGCTCGGGCATTGCAGTACCGAAAAGCTGGCCTCGCTGTACCAGAGTGCCAATGTATTCGTGTTGCCTTCTTTTTCCGATGCTAGTCCGCTGACCCTGGTGGAGGCTTTGTGCATGAAGCTTCCCTTGCTCGTGTCTAATCGATGCGGTAATCATTTCGAGGGAGTCGAGGAGGGTAGCAACGGTTATTTATTTGATCCATACGAGCATGTTTCGATTAAACTGGCCTTCGAAGAGATGATGGCGCGCCAGCAAGACTGGAGTGCCATGGGTGAAATCAGCAGTCAACGCTATTGGCGTATTTTTTCTAAAAAGACCGCCATCAGGAGTTTTAAAGAAAAATTGCAAGAATTTTCTGCTCTGGCATAAGTGACAGGATTCCCTGCTTTTTCCTTTCGCGGCATGATTGCCGCACATTTAATCTGATATTGGTTTGATTTATGAAAATTCTCTTCATCGGCCCCTTGCCGCCTCCTATGACGGGGCACTCCTTGGCTGTTAAGGTCATGCTGGATGGCCTGGAAAAAGAACATCAGTTGGAAGTGGTTAACTTGAGCAAGAAGGAATTGACTCATGGTGCCAATTCTTTAGGCCGAATTGTGGAAATATTCAAGATATTGAAAGAGGTATGGCATAAAAAAAACAATGTCGATGCAATTTATTTGACCATTTCGGAATCTGTTGCGGGTAACTTGAAGGACTTGCTGATTTATCTGATTTGCAGCGGTAATCTGAATAAAATGATTATTCATTTGCATGGCGGAAGCCTGAAAAAGCATATTTTTGACAGATTCCCTTTGCTATACAAAATAAACAGATTTTTCATTAAAAAGCTGGGTGCCGTGATCGTGCTGGGTAACAGCCATGTGGAAATATTCAAAGAAATTATTGCACCTGAGAAAATATTCATCGTGCCAAATTTCGCTGAAGAATATGTGTTCTTGCACAAGGAACAGATAGCGCATAAATTTTCCTCACTAGAACCGCTGAGAATACTGTTTCTTAGTAATTTAATCGATGGCAAGGGATACGAAGAATTGCTGGGGGCATTCCAGGAATTAACGCAAGATCAGCGGCAGAGAGTCCGGATAGATTTTGCCGGTGCCTTTGAATCGGATGAGCAGAAAAACGCTTTCCTGAAAAAGGCGTCAGCTCCCGAAATAAAGTATCATGGAATTGTCGGTGCAGCCGACAAGAAGGAGCTTTTGAGTACTGCTCATGTTTTTTGCTTGCCGACCAGTCTGTTTGAGGGGCAGCCGATTTCTATTCTGGAAGCCTATGCTGCAGGTTGTGTCGTGATGACTACCGACCGTGGCGGTATTCCGGATATTTTCACTGGCGGAGTCAATGGATATCAAATTGCCCCGCAATCCAGCAATTCCATCAAGATGGCAATCGAAGAAATCCTGGATGATGGCAGCGGTTTACTTGCTATTTCTTTATTAAACAGAAGTATTGCGGAAAATAAATATAGAACGGCAATCTATAATTCTTCGCTTAAAAAAATAATCGAAGGAGTCTAGCCATTCTTGCTTTCGATGACGGCGAACCGTGCAAGATTCGCCGTCATTTCACTGAAAACATGACCTGTTTCCGATTCCGGACAGGTTTTGTCAGTTCTCTTCGAGCATGGATTTCCGCATAACACAATGCGGACAAGACACCTCATACACATATTCTGGCGCCAGTTGCTGGCGCGGCGTGACGACGGCGCGGCAGACGAAACACTGCACGGTTTCCGTCGGTTCCAGTTTCGGGTTCAGGGCCGTGCGGTAGTCGAACACGAAGCAGTCGCCCGTGTAGTGCTCGCCGCCTACTTCTTCAAAATATTTCAGGATGCCGCCGTCCAGCTGGTACACGCTGTCGTAGCCGATTTCCTTCATGTGGATGGCGGCCTTTTCGCAGCGGATGCCGCCCGTGCAGAAGGTGACGACGGTCTTTCCTTCCAGTTCGTCCTTGTGGGCGGCAGCGACGGCCGGAAATTCCGTAAACTTGTCGATGCGGTAATCGAGCGTGTTGTTGAACGTGCCCACGTCCACTTCAAACGCGTTGCGCGTTTCCATCATGACCACGGGTTTGCCCGCATCGTCGACGCCGGCATCTAACCAGCGCTTGAGCGTGTGCGCGTCGACGGACGGGGCGCGGCCCAGTTCCGGCTTGATCAGCGGCATGCGCATGGTGATGATTTCCTTTTTCAGCTTGACCAGCATGCGTTTGTGCGATTGCTCGTTCGACAAGCTTTCCTTCCATTCCAGATCGGCCAGGCGCTCGTCGCTGCGCACCCAGGCGAGGAAGCTGTCGATATGCTCGCGCGTGCCCGACAGGAACATGTTGATGCCTTCGGGTGTCAGCAGGATCGTGCCTTTCAGGCCCAGCGCCAGGCATTGCTCCTGATACAAGGGACGCATGGCTTCCGTATCGTCCAGCGTGATGAATTTATACGCGGCGATATTGACAAACGTGGCGGCGGACTGGCTGGCGGCGGTGGACACGGCGGGTGTTGCTGGGGTGATGGCTTGCATGATGGCGATCGGCTTAGACTGAACAGCCGATATTATAAGCCCGACAGGCCAGGCAGGATACCCGGTCCGCGGCCGCGACGCGGTAGAATAGACCCCATTGAATTTTGCACGAAACGGTACACAGGATGGAAATGGTAATGCAAGAGGCCGGCGCTCCGGCAGGTTCACAGCAAGCGATGCAGCCCGGTCCGGCTTTCGTCCACTTGCGCGTGCACTCGGAGTACTCGATCGTCGATGGCCTCGTGCGCATCGACGACGTGGTCAAGGCGGCGGCGAAGGACAAGCAGGTGGCGCTGGCCGTCACCGACCTGTCGAACCTGTTTGGCATGGTCAAGTTCTACAAGGAAGCGCGCGGCAAGGGCATCAAGCCCATCGTCGGCGTCGACGTGTGGATCACGAATGACGACAACCGCGAAAAACCGTCGCGCCTGCTGTTGCTGGCGAAGAACCGCATGGGCTATCTGCAGCTGTGCGAACTGCTGTCGACGGCCTGGCTGACGAACCAGTACAAGGGGCGTGCCGAGCTGCGCATCGAGTGGCTGCAAGCGCTGGCGACGAATACCTACGACCTGTACCCGGGCGAAAGCGCGGCCAATGGCCTGATCGTGCTGTCGGGCGCGCATTTCGGCGACGTCGGTATCGCCATCGAGAATGGCAACCTGGCCCTGGCCGAACGCAATGCGCAGCGCTGGGCCGAGATTTTCCCCGGCCATTTCTATATTGAAATCCAGCGCGGCGGCCAGGCCAACCAGGAAGCGCAGGTACGCCATGCGGTGGCGCTGGCGGCCAAGCTGGGCTTGCCCGTGGTCGCCACGCATCCCGTGCAATTTATTTCTCCTGAGGAATTCATTGCCCACGAAGCCCGCACCTGTATCGCCGAAGGCGAAATGCTGGCCAACGCCAAGCGGGTGAAACGTTTCAATGACAGCCAGCGCTTTTTGTCGCAGGCGGATATGCAGGAACTGTTCGCCGACCTCCCGGCCGCGCTGGCCAATTCCGTGGAAATCGCCAAGCGCTGCAATCTGACCTTGACCCTGGGCAAGCCGCAACTGCCGAACTTCCCCACGCCGCCGGGCATGACGATCGACCAGTTCCTCGTGGCCGAATCGCAGGCCGGCCTGGAAAAGCGTTTGATCCAGCTGTATCCCGATCCCGAGCGCCGCGAAAAGGAGCGTCCGCGCTACGAGTCGCGCTTGAAGTTCGAGACGGACACGATTTGCAACATGAAGTTCCCCGGCTACTTCCTCATCGTGGCGGAGTTTATCCAGTGGGCCAAGGAAAACGGCGTGCCCGTCGGCCCGGGCCGCGGTTCGGGCGCCGGCTCGCTGGTGGCGTATTCGCTGCTCATTACCGACCTCGATCCATTGCAATACAACCTGCTGTTCGAGCGCTTTTTGAATCCCGAACGCGTCTCGATGCCCGACTTCGATATCGACTTTTGCCAGGAAGGGCGCGACCGCGTCATCCAGCACGTCAAGGATTTGTACGGCAAGGAGGCTGTCTCGCAGATCGCCACCTTCGGTACCATGGCGGCCAAGGGCGCGATCCGCGACGTGGGCCGCGTGATGGATTTCGGCTACAACTTCTGCGACGGCATCTCGAAGCTGATTCCGTTCAAGCCTGGTAAACCCGTGTCGATCGCCGATGCCATCGAGGAAGAGCCGCTGCTCAAGGAGCGCCTGGAAAACGAGGAAGAGGTCAAGCAGCTGCTGGACCTGGCGCAGCAAGTCGAAGGCATCACGCGCAATATCGGCATGCACGCGGGGGGCGTGCTGATCGCTCCGGGCAAGCTGACGGATTTCTGCCCGCTGTACACGCAGGGCGGCGATTCGGGCGTCGTGTCGCAGTACGACAAGGATGACGTGGAGGCCGTCGGCCTCGTGAAGTTCGACTTCTTGGGTCTGACCACGCTGACCATCCTCGACCGCGCCGTGCGCTACATCAAGCAGCTCGATCCCGCGCAGGCGAACTTCGACCTGGCGACCTTGCCGCTGAACGACAAGCCGTCGTACGACTTGCTGACCAAGGCCAAGACCGTGGCCGTGTTCCAGCTCGAGTCGCGCGGCATGCAGGGCATGCTGAAAGACGCGCGTCCCGACCGTTTCGAAGACATTATCGCGCTCGTGGCGCTGTACCGTCCGGGCCCGATGGACCTGATTCCCGACTTCTGCAAGCGCAAGCACGGTGAACGTTTCGATTATCCCGATCCGCGCACGGAATCGATTCTGTCCGAAACCTACGGCATCATGGTGTATCAGGAGCAGGTGATGCAAATGGCGCAGATCGTCGGCGGCTACTCGCTGGGCGGCGCCGACATGCTGCGGCGCGCCATGGGCAAGAAGAAGGCCGAAGAGATGGCCGAGCACCGCGAGATCTTCCGCGCCGGTGCGGCGAAAGATGGCTTGACGGCGGAAAAGGCCGACGAGATCTTCGATTTGATGGAAAAGTTCGCCGGCTACGGTTTCAACAAATCGCACGCCGCCGCCTACGCCCTGCTGTCGTACCACACGGCGTATCTGAAGGCGCACCACACGGCGGCCTTCATGGCCGCCAACTTGTCGCTGGCCATGGACGACACGGACAAGATCAAGATCCTGGTGGAAGATTCGCTGGAAATCTGCAAGCTGACCTTGTTGCCGCCCGATATCAACGAATCGGACTACCGCTTCACGCCGAGCGGCGCGCCGCCGTCCGTGAGCGGCAAGAAAGTCACGCAGATCCGTTACGGCCTGGGCGCCGTGAAGGGCTCGGGCCAGAATGCCATCGAAGCCATCATCGCCGCGCGCGAGGCGGGCGGGCCATTCACGAGCCTGTTCGATTTCTGTAAGCGCGTGGATAAAAAGCAGATCAACCGCCGCACCATCGAGTCGCTGATCCGCAGCGGCGCGTTCGACTGCCTGAAGGTCGACCGCGCCATCCTGCTTGCTTCCGTGGCGTTCGCCATGGAATGCGCCGACCAGGCGGCCAAGGCGGCCAACCAGGTGAGCCTGTTCGGCGGCGACGACAGCGACATGGTGGCGCCGCCCGAGTACGTCAAGGTGCCCGTGTGGACAGATAAACAGCGCCTGACGGAAGAAAAGATCGCGCTGGGCTTCTACCTGTCCGGCCACCTGTTCGATTCGTATGCGCCCGAGGCGCGCCGTTTCGCGCGCACGAAATTGTCGGAACTGTCGCCGTCGCGCGAGCCGCGCATGATGGCCGGCGTCATCACGGGCTTGCGCACGCAGATGACGCAGCGCGGCAAGATCCTCATCGTCACCCTGGACGACAAGAGCGGCACGGTGGAAGTGACGGTGTATGGCGAACTGTTCGACGCCAACCGGAAAATTTTCAAGGAAGATGAATTCCTGGCCGTCGTGGGCAAGGTATCGGAAGACCGTTTTTCGGGCGGCTTGCGGATCACGGCCGAGAGCGCCTTCGACATCATCGCCGCGCGCGTGCAATATGGGCGCCAGCTGGGCCTGACCTTGCCGGCCACCCTGGACGCCAAGCGCATCCGAGACGTGATCATGCCGCACCGGGCCGAGACGGGCTTGCCGATCGCCGCGCGGGTCAGCCCGCAAGGCGTCAGCTGCGTGCTGCAGTTTGGTGATGAGTGGAAAGTGGCGCCATCGGATGAATTGCAGATGGCGCTGGAGCAGATGCTGGGTGCGCAAGAGGTGGCGGTCGAATACTGACCGGCACCGTTCGTGGCATACGACAAAGCCAAACCGCAGACATGCTGGTTTGGCTTTTTTACGTTTACATGTCTTTCAGGCCAGTGATCGCATAGCCCTTGGCGGCGATCTGCTGGTGTGGCTGTTCGATATGGTAGTCGGGCAAGATCTGGGTATCGTCGGCCACTTCGCTGGCGCGTACTTCGAGCTGCCAGTCGGTATTGGTCACTTCTTCCGGAATGAGTTTTCCTTCCGGCACGGCGAGGTAGGAAAAAATGCCGTCGTGCTCGGCCCGGCGGTAGATGTCTACGCGCATGAATGCCTCCTAGTAAGCGTTGGGGGAACCGGCGCACCGTAATGCGTACCGATAGCGCTAGCGTAACAGGATTGCGCCGTGCACGGGTTGTAGCGTGTGCCGCAGGTGGGGGCGGCGCTCAGGCGACAACGGAAGCGTAGTCGTCGTCATCGAGCATGGCCGCTTGCCGCGCCTCGCTGGCGGCGGCCGCAGCACCTGCCGTGGCGGCTTGCATCGGGCTGCGATGGGCGTCGAGGCCGCTGCGCAGGCTGGCGATCATGGCCAGCGTCAATTCGTGGCGCTTGCGTGCTTCCGAGCGTTTTTTGGAAGGAATTTCTTGCAGCGCCGGCAAGGGCAGGTTTTCGCACGCTAACTCAAAATCGCCATCCTGGCGCACTTGCGCACCCAGTTCTTGCCATAGCGCATTGTAGTCGGCGAACAAACGGCCTTTCTTGGCGGAGTGGTGCACGGCGCGGTTGATATTGCCGACAAGAAGCATCTTGCGGCAGCCATGTTCGTACCCCAGCTGGCGCACCAGGCGCACCATCAGGGTCTTGGGACGCATGCCGTGCAAGTCGCGCGTTGCCTCGCGCACGCGGTGTGCGCTTTCCTCGCCCTTCGGGCCTTGCAGGCAGCCGATGCGCATGCCCAGGGTGGCGCGCAACTGGCTGCCGAAGAAGGAAAAGGCGATCGAATAGAGCACGTCGTCGTCATCCATCAGTTGCAGCACCATCTCGCCTTCGCGGTCCATCGGATGCAGCGAACACAGTTGCAGGTGGTAGGACGCGCCCGACTTGCCCGCCACTGTACCCAGGCGTACGGGCCCGTGCGCCGCTTGAGCCATCAGCTTGCCCCAGCCTTGCTGCAAGATGAAATGGTAGTGTTCGGCCAGCAATTCCACGCGCTGGTGGCAATTCAAGGTCAGGCTCAGGTAAGGCCGGTAGACCTTGTGGATCATGTGCGGATAGGCGTGTACCAGATCATGAAACACCGGATGCGAGTTCAGCAGTTGCAGCCATAGTCGGGTTTGGCGCTTTTGCACGCGGGCGCGCAGATGCAGCTTGAGCAGTTCGCGCCAGTGGCGCATGCCGCTCGGCATCGCCATCAAGCCGTCAGACAGGGTAATAGTTGGCATCATCGTGCGCATGTCCATGATAAAGGAGGAGCGTCGAAGCCGTTCCGGCTCAGACGGGTACAGGGCTGCTGACGCCCTCGTGGTTTGCCAGCAGGATGGTGGTGCCGCGGCTGCCCCGCGCCAGCTTGCCGGCCAGTCCGCCCGAAAACCGGCGCGGCCATCCGCCTTGCTTGCGCGCCGGCAAGACGACTTCGTGGCAACCCAATAGCTCAGCCGTATCGAGGATCGCAAACAGCAGCTCGCCGGCGAAAATGTGGGTGCTGAAATCGATATGAGAGCGGCTCAGGTAGAGTCCCGCCTCGTGCAGCATGTGCTGCGTGGCCAGGTCAAGGGCATCGCATTCATTGGCGCTGTGCCGGGGCAGGCCATCGGCGCAGCGTCGCGGCGCCGGTGTCACGTGCAACAGGCAGACGCACACTTTGATGCCCCATTCCTGCAGGCGCCTGGCGTAGCGCGCACCGTAGATGATGTCGCTGGCGCGCTTGACGGGCAAGAGCAGCAGCAAGGTATCCTGGCCCGGCTTGCCGCAGGCGCCCGCGGCGCTGTCCGGGGCGCGGGGGCGTTGCGGGGCAAGGCGCGATGCATGCATGGAAAAGATGGCTATGGTGGAAAAACCGTGTCATCTTATCCATGCCCGTATCCGCTGTAAATTGGCGAAACAGCGTACGGGTTTCCCTTATGTTCGCGTGTTGTTAATAGCGGTAAGTGACATACACGGCGCCGATCGGCGATGTCTTGCGCTGCACGATGGGGCTCTTGGCCGCGTCGCCCAGACGGCTTTCGACGCCGATCAGCGTATTGATGCCCCAGCGTGCATCGAAGCGGTGTTCCCAGTTGACGGTGGCTTGCGCTTCATAGAAACCGCCCTTGGGCGTGTATTGCTTGAACGAGGTATTGGCGGCCTGGGTGGCCGTCACGCCATACATGGTCTGCACGTACTTGCGCTCGCCCCAGCCCAGCTGGCCGCCGATGGTCACGCTGTCTTGCTGCACGCCCTTGGCATCGGCCCGGCCGTAGATCTGTCCTGTGGCGCCGAAATGCACGTTCGCGCCATTTTCGCGGTTCGACAGGGGAATGTCGCTCGTGACGCTCAGCGACAGGCCCGGCAAAGGCGAATAACCGGCACTGAGCAGGGCGCTGGCGTTGCCCTTGACTTCGCCCATGCCCTTCAGGTAATCGCTGCCGCCCCAGCCGTTGGCGCCCGTGCGCTTGTGGTCTTCGCGGTTGCCGCGGTAGCCCAGTGCGGCGCTGTAGCTGAAGGCGCCTGCCTGGCCGCCATAGCCGATGCCGCGCGACGTGCTGAAGAACAGGCCATTGGCCATGGCGTAATCGAGGATGATCAGCGGCGAGGCCGACAACTTGTCGGCGCCGGAATAGCTGGAGACGGCGGCGACGCCGCCGCCGATGGTGAAGACATTTTCCGCCGGCGGTTCGGCCGCCGCGGCGGCCAGCGGGTTGAGGATCATGCCGCTGGCAAGTGCCAGCGAGGTCAGCAGGGTTGTGGGTGCGTGCATGGAGTTTTCCGTCAGATGAGAACCGAGTCCGGAGTGGCTCGATTGACTGCCGGTAGTATCTGTCCTTGCCATGAAGGAAAAATGAGCCTTTTATTAAGATTGCATGAAGAGCGCTTCTTTACCCTTTCTTCAGCTTGCGGTGGTTTAATACCCACCATGAAGATATTGCTGATTGAAGATGATATGGACCTGGGCAACGGCGTGCGGATCGCCTTGCGCGACCAGGGCATGCAAGTGGTCTGGGTGCGCAGCCTGGAAGATGCGGCGCGCAGCATCGAGCACGACAGTTGCGAGCTGGTGCTGCTGGACCTGGGCTTGCCCGATGGCGATGGCCTCGATTTGCTGGCCCGGCTGCGCGCGGCCCGCTTGCCCGTGCTGATCCTCAGCGCCCGCGACACGCTGGAACAGCGCTTGCGGGGCCTCGATGGCGGCGCCGACGATTACCTGGTGAAGCCCTTCGTGCTGGCCGAGCTGCTGTCGCGCGTGCGCGCCCTGGCGCGCCGCAGCTATGGCTTCGACGGCGACACCATCGAGTTGCGCGGCCTGCTGCTGCAGGTGCCCACGCGCCGTGTCAGCGTGCATGGCCGGCCCGTGGAGCTTACGGCCAGTGAATATGCCTTGCTGAAGACCTTGCTGATGCGCGCCAACCGGGTCATCACGCGCCGCGTGCTGGAAGAACATATCCTGCCCGGCGGGCTGGCCAATGCCAGCAATACCCTTGACGTGCATATGGGCAACCTGCGCCGCAAGATAGGCGAAGGCTATATCCGTACCGTGCGCGGCGTCGGCTATGTCATCGACCAGCAGGGCGAATCATCCACCCCATCGGGTGCCGGCGCATGATGGGGCGTTTCTGGGCCATGCTGCGCCAGCCTACCCTGGTACGCCGCCTGATGATGGCGCAAATGCTGATGCTGACCATGGTGTGGAGCCTGGCCGTGGCGTATGTGCTGGTCGAGGGCGCGGATGAAGCGAGCACTGTCAGCCGCGGCGTCCTGCATGCCATTATCAGCGTGGCCGATAACCTGGCCGAGCAGCCGCAGCGCCAGGAACAAAGCTTGCGCGCCATCGACGCAGCCCTGCGCGAGGAGTTTGAAACGGGGCAGGTGCCGGAACTGGCGCCGCGCATCCTGGTCTGGCGCGAAGGCAAGCTGGTCTACAAGTCGCCCGATGCGCCCAGCGGGATCCGCAGCGCCGGCCCGGAACAGATGGAAGTCGTGTACATCAAGGGGCAGGCCTGGCGCAGCCGCAGCCTGGCCGAGGGCGGCACGCGCGTGACGGTGCTGGAAGCGGGAGGCGCCTGGCAATTGTTCATCACTATCAATTCACGCGGTTACTATCTGCTGCCGTTGCTGATCAGCTTGCCGTTCCTGCTGGTGCCGGCCTGGCTGTCGATCCGCCTTGCCATGCGCCCGTGGCGCAAGCTGGCGCAGGAGGTGGCGGCGCGCGGGCCGCAGGATTTGCGTCCGCTGACCTTCAAGCCGCCGCACGGCGAACTGGCGGCACTGGTCGACAATATCAATGCATTGCTGCAGCGGGTCGACGCCAGCGCTGCGCGCGAACGCAGCTTCATCGCCGATGCCACGCATGAGCTGCGCACGCCGCTGGCGGCCATGCGTGTCAATGTCGAGGCCTTGCAGGGCCAGGTACATGATGCGCGCCAGCAAGAGCTGCTGGACGGTATCTTGAACAGCGGCAACCGGGCCGCGCGTCTGGTGGGCCAGCTGCTGCAGCTGACGCGCAGTGAAGTGCAGGCGGGCGCGGGCGAGTTGCCGCGGCGGCAGGCGCTCGATACCTTGCTGCAAGATCGTCTGGCGGCCCTGTCCGGCCTGGCCCAGGCGGGCGATATCGAGCTTGAATTGCAAGCCAGCGTCTCGCTCAGCGTGCCCGGACAGCGCGAGAGTCTGGTGTCGCTGATCGACAACCTGGTGGAAAACGCCATCAAGTACAGTCCGCGCGGCAGCAGCGTGACGGTGTCGCTGCATGCGGAGCGGGGCCAGGCCGTGTTGCATGTGGCCGATCAGGGACCGGGCATCGCGCCGGCACTGTATGACCGCGTGTTCGACCGCTTTTTCCGCGCGCCGCAGCAGGCGCAGCCAGGCAGCGGCCTGGGCTTGTCCATCGTCGCTTCCGTCGTACGCCAGCATGGCGGCACGATTCAGTTGCACAGCGCTAACGGTGGCCTGGGTTTGCTGGTGGAGGTGCGCTTGCCCCTGGCCGTAGCCTGACCGCACTGGCAGGCTTTGCGATATTGCCTGAAAATTATTTCATGTGCCTATAACGCAAGATGGCATGGCGTGGCGCACGCTTGCGATGCATAATGCGGAACAGTTTAAAAAACACCGTTATGCGCCCCTTCCTGTCCCGCTACCTGCCGTATCCCGCCTTTGTCGGCCTGTACCTGCTGTTTGACTGGGCCACGTATATCGACCCAATGTACGGGCTGAACATCACTCCGTGGAATCCCGATCCCGCGCTGGGTCTGGTATTTTGGCTGATCCACGGCCGCAAGGCGGCGCTGCCATGGTTCATCGCCCTGGTGGCCGGCGAGGTGCTGGTGCGCGGCATGCCGGCTGGCCTGCCCCTGACCTTGCTCTGTTCGGCGTGGCTGGTGCTCGGCTATGGCGGTATCGGCGTAGTCTTGCGCCGCAGTTTCAGCAGCAGCGACATCTTCGACAACCGGCGCCGCCTGAGCGCCTGGGTTCTCATCGTGCTGCTTGGCACCGTGCTCAATGCGCTCGGCTATATTTCATTGCTGTCGCTCACGGGGCGCATCCCGGCCAGCGAATGGGGCACGGCCGTCTGGCGTTTCGGCATCGGCGATACGGTCGGCATGCTGGTGTCGATGCCGCTGATCTGGGTGCTGTTCAGCGAGCGCGGGCGTGAGCGCCTGCGGGCCGCCGTCTGGCGCTGGGAAACCCTGGCTTACCTGGCGCTGGCCAGTTTCGTGCTGTGGAGCCTCTTCGGTTCCATCGTGCGTTCGGAATACAAGCATTTCTATTTCCTGTTTCTCCCCGTAATCTGGGCCGCCTCGCGCCAGGGCTTGCATGGCGCTGTGCTGGCCGTATTTGTATTGCAGTTATGCATCATTACCCTGGTGAAATGGACGCATGCCGTCGATATCCAGTTTTATGAATTGCAACTGCTCGACGCCGTGCTGGCGCTGGTGGGCTTTTTTATCGGCATCGTCGTCGATGAAATGCGCCAGGTGGCAGACGAGCTGAAGCACACGATGCGCCTGGCGGCCGCCGGCGAAATGGCGGCCGCTCTCGCGCATGAGCTGAACCAGCCGCTGACGGCCTTGTCGACCTATGGCAAGGCATGCGAATACCTGCTGGAACGGGGCGAGAACGGCGCCTTGCTGCAAAGCGCCATCGGACACATGATCGTTGAATCGGGACGCGCAGCGGACGTGGTGCGCCGCCTGCGCGATTTTTTCCGCACCGGCGCGATGCAGCTCAAGGCGGTGGAGGCGAGCGCCTTGATCGAGGGCTTGGCGCGCCAGTTCACGCCGCTGTTCCATGAGCATGGCATCGAGCTGGTGCTGGCGCCGCCGTCGCCGCTGGCCGTCAACGCGGACCGCCTGCAAATCGAGCTGGTACTGCGTAACTTGCTGGCCAATGCACAGGATGCGGTGATGGGCCAGCCGCGCGGCCAGCGCCGCATCACGGTGTCGGCCGAGCCGCTCGAGGGCGGCCGGCTGCGCCTGTCCGTGGAAGACAGCGGGCCCGGTATTTCCAATAGCCTGGCCGCACGCCTGTTCGAACCGTTCGTCTCGACCAAGGCCAGCGGCCTGGGGCTGGGGCTCGTGCTCAGCCGCAGCATCGTCGAAGCGCATGGCGGCCAGCTATGGGCCGAAGTGGGCAAGCATGGTATTTTTCGTTTTATCCTGCCCCTGGCGCACGCCGGTGCAGCTGCCAAGGGAGAGTATGGTGACAAGTAATTTGACGGTGTTTATCGTGGACGACGATCCCGCCGTGCGCGATGCGCTGGGTTTGCTGTTGGGCATACGTGGCTACCGCACGGCGCTGTTTTCCTGCGGCGAGGATTTCCTGCACAGCTGGCGGCCCGAGTGGGCCGGTTGTCTGCTGATCGATATCCGCATGTCGGGCATGGATGGCCTGAGCCTGCAGCGCCGCCTGCTGGAGCTCAAATGCATGCTGCCCATCATCATCATCACGGGGCACGGCGACGTGGCGCTGGCACGCCAGGCATTCAAGGCGCAGGCCAGCGATTTCCTGGAAAAACCATTTGACCACGACAAGCTGCTGACCGCCATCGATGAAGCATTTTCACGCGAGGCGCATGCGCGCGGCCAGTTGCAGCGCCAGGTGGAAGGGCTCGCTTTGCTGCGCGCCTTGACGCCGCGCGAGCGCGAAGTGATGCAGTTGGTGGTGACGGGTCAGCACAACCGCGATATCGCCCCGACGCTCGGTATTTCCGTACGCACGGTGGAAGTGCACAAGGCGCGCCTGATGGACAAGCTGGGCGTCGATAATGTGGCCGACCTGGTGCGCATCAGCATGCTGGGCACCGGCTAGCCGAGGAAGAGTTCTCTAGGCGATCGCCTTCAATACCTGATCGCTTGAAATTGCCTTGACCCAGTCGCTGCGCCGCGCCACCGTGATGACGGTGCTGTTGGCGCTGTCGAAGGGGGCCCATTCGGGATTCTTCTTGCGCATCAATGCCACCACGGGCACATGCACGGCGTTTGCCAGATGCATGATCGATGTTTCCACCGAAATAATCAGGTCGCATTGCGCCAGCATGGCCGGCAGTTGGAAAAAGTTGTCGACGGCACTGAAGGCCTGTGTACGCGGCAAGTTGTGCGCCTGCACGACGGCATCCACCTTGGCCAGTTCCTGCGGCATGGCATTGATCAGGAAGCAGGCATGCTGCCATTTCGGCATCGCTTGCATGCGCGTGATCAGCTCGGCAATACGCTCCAGGGGCCAGCCGCGCTTGTGCGACTTGGCAAACGGGTTCAATAGCACGAGCGGACCCTGGCGCGGGGCAAAGCCCCAGGCGGCCAGCTGCTCCTGCGCTTGCTGCAATGCGTGCTCGGGAATGTGCACGAAGGGATAGCGTTCGGCCACGGGAATGTCGAGTCCCGTCAATTGATGGAACCAGTCCGCATACACGCTGCTGATATGGTGTTCGCCGGCATCCTGTCCCGCATACGAGGCCAGCACGGCATCGATCTTGCGGTAGGCCAGGTAATGCCAGGGGCGTAAGGGGCTGAACGGCTTGCGCGTGCCGATCACCAGCCCGTGCGGGCTGATCGCGCGGGCAAGGTCCGCATATTGCTGTGGCCGTACGTGGGCCAGCGACACGACGACAGGATAGTGCTCCGCCTTGGCTTCGCGCAGCGACTCTTCGTACAGCGCGGGGCTGTAAGTCTTGCGGTACACCTTGGAAAACAGGCCCGACTGTTCCACCCAGTCATACAGCGAATAGGTGCGCAAGCTTTCCCATTGTTTGGCGTCGGACGTGCGTCGGACTTCATCGACCCACAGGTGGATCTGGATATGCGGGTAGGCCGCGGCAAAGGCGCGGAAGCCGTTTTGCAGGTAGGTGAAGTCTCCCAGCGCCAGATGGGCGATGAACAGAATTTTGTCCGACTTTTGTAGCAGTTCGGCGGGAATCAAGGGCGTCATGTATCAGTACGATTTCAGGTATTCATTCGATGGTGTCATACCACTGGGTGGGATGGTGTCATGCCACTTGCTGGGAAAATTGCAGGCGGTGCAGATTGGCATAGGCGCCGTTGGCGTCCAATAATTGCTGGTGACTGCCGGTTTCCATTATTTTCCCATGTGACAATACCACGATACGGTCCGCCCGTTCAATTGTTGATAGGCGATGAGCAATAACTAAGGTGGTTTTTCCTTGCATTAGGTGTTCCAGTGCCGCTTGCACGGCCCGTTCCGCCTCCGTATCCAGTGCCGAGGTGGCTTCATCGAGAATCAGGATGGGCGCATCCTTGTAGATCGCGCGGGCAATGGCCACGCGCTGGCGCTGGCCGCCGGACAGGCGCGAGCCATTGTCGCCCAGGCGCGTTTCCAGGCCGTCCGGCAAGCCGTCGATGACGTCCGACAGGAAGGCTGCCGCGGCGGCCGCCTCAATGCGCTGCCGGTCCGGGGCCGCATCGCCATACGCGATATTGGCGGCCAGGGTATCGTCGAACAGCACCACCTGCTGGCTGACCATGGCGATCTGGCTGCGCAGGCTGGTCAAGGCGATGGCATCGATATTCTGTCCATCGAGCAAGATTTCACCACTGCTGGCCGAGTAAAAGCCGGGCAGCAGGCTGACCAGGGTCGATTTGCCGCCGCCGGACATGCCGACAAAGGCGACCGTTTGTCCTGGCGCGATGTTCAGGTCGATGTGTCGCAGGGCCGGTTCCGGATGTCCGGGGTAGGCAAAGCTCACGTCCTTGAACTCGATGCGGCCTTTGCTGCGGCCGGCCAGCGGCTTGCCGCCCGTGCGTTCCGGCGTCTTGTCGATCAGCAAAAAGACTTCCTCGGCGGCGGCCATGCCGCGTTGCAGGGGACCGTTGACTTCGGCCAGTTGCTTCAACGGCGTCAGCAGCATCAGCATGGCCGTGATGAAGGATACAAAGCCGCCGACCGTGATCTGCCCCTGCTCCGACTGGAACAGGGCCATCACGATGACCAGGGCCACGGCGGCGGCCGTGATCACCTGCGTGATGGGCACGGTGGCGGAAAAGGTCGTGGTCATGCGCATGCTGTAGCGGCGCAATTGTTCGGCGCGCTCTTCGAAGCGCGCTTTCTCGTAGGCCTGGCCGCCGAAGATCTTGATCACTTGCTGCGCCCGCGTGGTTTCTTCGATGACCTGGGTCAGCTCGGCATTGACGGCCAGCGAGTCGCGGTTGAGTTTTTTCAGGCGCTTGCCCGTGGTGCGCACGACGATGGTCAGCACGGGCAGCAGCACCAGGGTCACCAGGGTCAGTGCCCAGTTCAGGTACAGCAGCCATGCCAGCAAGCCCAGCACGGTCAGAGAGGAGCGCACGATCGAGGTAAACACCTTGGTTACCATCTCGATGATCTGCTGCACCTCGAACATGATGGAGTTGATGACCTTGCCCACCGTGTGCGTGTTGTAGAAGTCGATGGGCAAGTTCAGCATGCTGGCAAACATCCGGCGCCGCAATTCGTTGAGGATGCGCGTGGAGACATAGCTCATCAGGTAGCTGCTGGCAAACGTCGACGCGCCGCGGATGGCAAAGATGCCGATGACGATCAGCGGCACCAGCCAGAAGGAAAAACGCACTTTGCCGCCAAAACCATTGTCGAGCAGTAGCTTGAGCGCATACGGCAGCAGCGGTTCCGTGCCCGCCGTGACGACCATCGCCAGCAGGGCCAGGGCCAGGTGTTTCTTATAGGGCGCGTGCAGCGCGGTAAGGCGCTTCAGGTCGGGCGTGAGCATCGGTATGGTTCCTTGCAGGGGACAGCAAAAACGGTCAGGCGAAAAATGAGCTCAAGCGGTGCGCTCTTGCTGGCGCAACAGGGCCCACAATATCACCATCGGGAAGACCAGCATGATGATGCCGATATTCAGGGTTAGCGAGCTCGTCGTCAGGCCAAAAATCATGTAGCAGGTGCATAGCACCACGCCGGCCAGCGCGAACGGCCTGGCGCTGCCATGGCCGTGACGCAGTGCTCGCACAAACAGAGCCAACGGCACGAGGAAGAGTGCCAATAAGGCCAATAAGCCGACGATGCCGCGTTTGACGAGTGCATCGAGGTAATCATTGTGGGCGTTGGTGTAGTCTTTGATGCTGGCGTCCATTTTTCCCCCCTCCGCAAGCTTTTGCTTGGCGGCAAGGTAGCCGCTGCGCCCCATGCCAAGCCAGATATGCTCATCGGAAAGAGCCCATGCGGTACGCCACATTTCCATGCGTTGGCCGATGGACGTCGTCGCATTATCGTTGTCTTTGAATTCTTTGATGTCCTCTAACGCGGCCTTGACGCGTTGCGGTACGGGGGAGTCGGGCAGCATGTAGGCAGATATGGACACGGCGACAAGTGCACTCATCAGAGCGCCCAGGTAGTAGGTGCTGCGGCCCTTCGAGTAATAGAAGGAAAACACGCAGCCGCAGACGGGCAAGGCCAACCAGCCGCCACGGCTGCCACTGATGATGGAACCGAGGATGCCCGCCACGCCACCGGCCAGTAACAAGCTGATCCATACCAGGCGATAGCTGCTGGCCCGCGCCCAGCCCAGACCGCAGAGGCATAACATCCCCAGCAGTATGCTCACATTGCCATAATGGATGGCATTGCTGGTGGCGGCCTGAGGACGGGGCATGTCAAGCATGAGCAGTTGCCAGGATGCCAGAGCGGCACCGCTAATGGCGCCGACAGCCAAGCCGCCCCACCATGCGGCCGCACGGGGCGGATAGGCGATCAACAGCAGCATGACGGGCGCCGCCAGCAGCGCGCGCAGGGGGATGTCGAGTTCACGGGCCGGATCCGCGTGGTACAGCATGTTGGCCGTGAAAACACAGAAATACAGCAACAGCGTGCCCAGCAGTAGATAATCCTGGCGTTGCAGGTTCAGGCGGGGACGTTTCCATAGCAACCAGCTGCTGGCCAGCAGAAGAACCAGCGCGCCAAGGGAATATCCGCTGGTGACAGCCAACGCCAATGCCGAAAAGAGAAAAACACAAACAGAGGTCAAGCCGAGCATGAATATCCTTGGTAACGCACGTCGTCGCCATTATGGCAACTGTAGCAACATAAAAGCAGGCGTCATTGTAATCGAAGGTTCATGCAAAAACGCCGACGTAAAAATTGCTTTTTTGAAATCAATTCGCCAAACCCAAGGGCATAAACGAAAAAACCATGGTTTTGAACCATGGTTTTTTTGTAAGCAATGGTAACTTGCTGTAATTTTGTCAAGGCAAGGCGGGCCTTGCCTTGCGCATCAGGCGGTAGCCGGCACGCGCGTGGCTACGCCGGTGGCGATGGCCGCTTGGGACACGGCAGGCGCGACCCGGCTGCGCAGACGCTCGTCGAACGGCGACGGGATCAGTTGCAACGGCGTCAGGGCGCTGCTCTCGTGGCCTGGCAACGGCTCCTTGGCCAGCGCGGCAATGGCGCGCACGCAGGCCAGCTTCATCTCTTCATTGATGGTGGTGGCGCCCACGTCGAGCGCACCGCGGAAGATGTACGGGAAGCACAGCACATTGTTGATCTGGTTCGGATAATCCGAGCGGCCCGTGGCCACGATGGCGTCGTCGCGCACGGCGTGCACTTTTTCCGGGGCAATTTCCGGATGCGGATTGGCCAGGGCGAAGATCAAAGGCTTGGCGGCCATCGATTCGACCATCTGTGCGCTGACCACGCCGCCCTTCGAGACGCCGATGAAGATGTCGGCGCCGACCATGGCGTCGGCCAGGTCGCGGTCGCTCGTATCGTTCGCGTAGCGCGCCTTGTTCTCTTCCATGTTGGCATCGCGGCCCGGGTAGATCACGCCCTGGCTGTCGCACACTTTCAGCAGCGACTTGTTCAGGCCCAGCGAGACGAGCAAGTCCAGGCAGGCGATCGAGGCCGCGCCGGCGCCCGAGACGGCCACTTTCACATTGCCGATATCTTTGCCCACCAGCTCCAGGCCGTTCAGGATGCCGGCCGCGACGATGATGGCCGTGCCGTGCTGGTCGTCGTGGAAGACGGGAATGTTCATGCGCTTGCGCAATTGCTGTTCGATGTAGAAGCAGTCGGGCGCCTTGATGTCTTCCAGGTTGATGCCGCCGAAGGTCGGCTCCATGCGCACCACGGTGTCGATGAACAGGTCGGGATCGTTCTCGGCCAGCTCGATGTCGAACACATCGACATCGGCGAACTGCTTGAACAGGCAAGCTTTGCCTTCCATCACCGGTTTGCTGGCAAGCGGGCCGATATCGCCCAGGCCCAGTACGGCCGTGCCATTGGTGATCACGGCCACCAGGTTGCTGCGCGACGTGTAGGTGCCGGCCGTGCGCGGATCTTCCACGATGGCTTCGCAGGCGAAGGCCACGCCCGGCGAGTACGCCAGGGTCAGGGCGCGCGCGTCGCCCAGCGGTTTGGTGGGCGTGACGGAAATCTTGCCTGCGCGGGGTTCCGCGTGATAGGCGAGGGCGGCTTCTTTCAGGTTGAAGGTTTCGCCGTTCTGTTCGGCATGCTTGCTGTGCGAAGTAGACATAGGAATTCTGGGAGGGGCAACCAGGCCCGAGTGGTAAGTCCGAGCCATGGTATGCAAGCGTTTGCACGCTGTCAAGGCTGGAATGTACTTAAGCGTACCAAAACCGCTTTGGGCAACGGCTTTATTTCAATGCAAGCGTTTGCTCGGTTTTTGACGAAATGGGGAATTTTTACGATAAAATCACAGTATTGCGATCCGGGAAGCCCATGACAAACAAGAACCCCACCTTAAGCGACGTTGCGCGGGCCAGCGGCGTGCACTTTTCCACCGTGTCGCGCGTGATGAACCCGGCAACGCGGCAAATGGTCAGCGCCGAGGTGGCCGCGCGCGTGCTGGCCGAAGCGGGCCGCCTCGGCTACCGGCCGAACCGCGCCGCCTCGACCCTCGTCACGCGCAAGTCGCGCATCATTGGCGTGGTCTTGCCCGACATCACCAACGCTGTTTTCCCGCCGATTTTGCTGGGCATCGAAGAGGGCTTGCGCAAGCATGGCTACCTGGCCATCGTCGCCAATGTGGGCGCCGACGAGGAAGAGCAGCTGTTCGTCATCAACCGCCTGCTGGGGCAGCAGGTCGATGGCCTGATTTTGGCTACCGCACGGCGCGACGATCCCGTCATCAAGATGTGCATCGACCAGAATGTGCCCGTCGTCACCGTCAACCGCAGCGACGAGACGGGCGTCGCTTCCTGCGTCGTCAGCGACGACGTGGTCGGCATGCGCCTGGCCGTGGAACACTTGCTGGCGCTCGGTCACCGCCATATCGCGCACATTGCCGGCCCGGAAAACCTGTCCACGGGCCACGTGCGCCGTCTCGGTTTCCTGGCCGCCATTCAGGCCAGCGAACTCGACCCCTCGCAAGCGTTCGTCTTTGAAAGCAGCGGCTATTCGCGCGAATGCGGCAAGGCGGCCCTGCTGGAACTGCTGCGCCAGTCGCCGCAAACGACGGCCGTGGTGACGGGCAGCGACCTGGTGGCCCTCGGCTGCTACGACGCCATCCGCGAACTGGGCTTGAGCTGTCCCGAAGATATTTCCGTGGTGGGCCACAACGACATGCCCTACATGGACATGATCCGTCCGCCTTTGAGCACCATCCGCATCCGCCACCACGGCATCGGCACGGAAGCGGCCCGGCTGATCCTGCAAACCATCGCCTCGCCCGATTCCCCGGTGATCGACGTGCGCCTGAAGCCCGAGCTGGTGGTGCGCGAGTCGACGGCGCCGCCGCGCGCCTGAGCCTGCCACTTGTTGCCCTTCTTTTGCCAGAGTATGTTTAAATCTTGATATTGATATTAATCAAGACAACGCCATGCAGACGACGGAAAAGCATGCACAGCAGGGAGGCCGCTGATGCCGAAGAATTTCGGCATGCCCGGCAGCGCCTGGCGCTATGCACTGGGCAGTGACTATGGTTATTGCTCGCCGCTACTCGAAGGCATTGAATTTGAAAACGAGTGGGTGACGATACGCGAATCGGCCATCCGCATCCGCGCCGGTTATGCCTGGGATGGCTGTTCGCCCTGTATCAGCGTGCTCGGCCTGTTTTATGTGGGCACGCCCGATGGCGCGCAGCACCTGGGCTTGCCCGCCACCTACCATGCTAGCCTCGTGCATGACGTGCTGTGCCAGTGGCGCGCCGAGATGCCCGTCACCCGCGCGCAGTCGATCGCCATTTTCCACCAGTTGCTCAGGGAGGTGCGCTTCCCCCTGGCGGGACTGTATGCCGGCGCCGTCTTCCTGTTCGGGCCACGGCGTGGCTTCATGCGGCCCGGTGCGCGCGCCGTAGTGGCCGCCCCGCACCCGCCAGGCGCAACATTAAAGCGGCGCTAACGCCGCCGCCGACGCGCCATGATGTTAAACTGGCGCCCCTCATCGTTTCTCTTGCCCTCTACCGCCATGACCAAAACCAACACGCCTTCCCCGAAACGCCGCGAAGAGGGCGTCGCCAAACTGACCGTCAATCCCTTCCTCGACGCCGAGTTTTACGCGCGCATGCGCGACTACACGGAGCGCGACGCAGCCATCATCAAGGAATTGAAGGCGATCGCCGAGATCCGCGCCGGCAACAAGCAGCCCGATCCCCGCCTGGCGCCGTCGCTGGCCGCCTTGCGCAGCACCGTCAAGAAAGGCTTGAGCTTCGGCGACATGCTCGAGCGCATGGCGGCCGGCAAGGAAAAGGGCTTGTGGGAACCGTGGATGACAACCTTCGGCATCGAGATCCGCGCCGTCAACTACGGCGCCGGCCCGCGCAACGCCTGCCTGGTGCTGGATCTGGCCGCGAATGCTCCCGCGCACGCGATGTTCGCCAAGGCCGGTATCCAGAACTGGCGCAGTCTGGCCGCCGACGACTGCTCCGTCGTGCGTTCGGAAAAAGCGACGGAAACCACGCCGCTGAAAGTGTATGCCGTGTTTTACCTGGATCCGCTGCCGGCCTGATCCGTCAGACACTGCTGCTGGCGACATTTACCAGCAGCAGCACCGCCAGCACGATCAGCACGGCGCCCGATAGCCGCTCCAGGCTCGGCAGGGCGCGCGCGAAGCGCTGCCGCAGCGCGCCATTGCCGATGGCCAGCGCCACCGCCATGTCCCACGCCAGCACCGCACACACCATCCACACGCCATACAGCACGACCGAGCCGCTGCCCGTTTGCCGGCTGGCGACGACGGACGCCAGACTCACGTAGAACAGCGCATTCTTCGGATTCAGGATGGCAGACAGGAAACCCATGCCCAGGCCGTTGCGCCAGTGCGCCTTGCCGGGCGTGGCGGCCGGCGCTGCCGTCAGCGTCGTGGTGCCCGCATGGCGCAGGAATAGGCCGCCGAGGTACAGCAGATAAGCGCAGCCCGCCAATTGCACGGCGATAAACAGGGGACTGCCTGGATGCAGCACGGCGACGCCGCCAAACGCCGCCACGATGAACACGCCATTGGCCAGTGCGATGCCGATGCACGCTGGCATGGCGCCGCGCCAGCCGTGCGCCAGCGCGCTGCGGGCGACGAGGAAAAAATCGGGCCCTGGCGACAGCAGCGCGAGGAAGTGGGCAGCGGCGATAAGGAGAAAATCCTGCATGAAACGCGACTCCGGCAATGGCGATGCGCGAGTATGCGGGGGGACGCTCCGGTCTGTATTGAAGAAAATTGCAGGCGCTTCAGCGGCGATAGCGTCCCGGCGTGATACCAGCATGCGCCTTGAAGACGCGCTGCAGGTGGCTCTGGTCGGCAAACCCCAGCGCGCAGGCGATGTCGGCCAGGGCGTTGCCCGCCTGCAAGTCGCTGCGCGCGCGGTTGACGCCCAGATTCAGCTGGTACGCATGCGGCGTCATGCCGGTGGCGGCACGGAAGGCGCGGATCAGCTGGTAGCGGCTCATGCCGGCCAGTTCGGCCAGTTGCGCCAAGCTGGCCAGCGGTTGAGACTGCAGCTGCTGCACTACCGGGCGTAGTTGCATCGGGATGCGGGCAGCGTGCGAGGGGAGGGGGATTGCCCCGTAGGCATCGGCACAGGCGTGTAGCAAGGCCAGCAGGGCCTCTTGCTTGGCGGCCGCGGCTGCGGGCGAGAACAGCAGCGCATTCATGGCACAGAACTGCGCATACAGGACAGGTTCGTGCAGTACGCTGGCGCTGCTTGCATCCAGCCGCGGCACGTGGATATGCAGCCATTGCGCATCGAGATGCAGCATCTGGTAGCTCCAGACGGCGTCAGGCAGGGGATTGCAGGCGTGCACGCAGCCGGCCGGCACCAGCACCAGGCTGCCATTGCCAAGAGCCACCTTGCCCTCTTTGCTGCCCGTAAAGATGCTGCCGCCCGAATCGACGGCGCCGATGGAAAACGTGGGATGGCTGTGCGGTTTGTAGCACGCGCGGCTGTGGCAGGCGCGCCGGCTCTCCACGTGGGGCATGGCCGGGTCGCGCCAGAAAGCGGTGGTGCCGGGCATGGCTACATCAGAATCACGTCGTACTGCTCCTGGTGGTAGGCGTTCTCCACCTGCAGCGAGATTTTCTTGCCGATGAAGTCGCCCAGCATGGCCAGGTGCTGCGATTCTTCTTCCAAAAACAGATCGACCACTTCCTGCGAGGCGAGAATGCGGAATTCGCGTGGGTTGAACTGTTTTGCCTCGCGCAGCAGTTCGCGCAGGATTTCATAGCAGATCGTGCGCGAGGTTTTCACCTGGCCCTTGCCGGCGCAGGCGGGGCACGGTTCGCACAGGATGTGGGCCAGCGATTCGCGCGTGCGCTTGCGCGTCATTTCCACCAGGCCCAACGGCGAGAAGTTGCTCACCGACACCTTGGTACGGTCGCGCGACAAGGTGCGTTTCAGTTCGGCCAGCACGGCGCTGCGGTGCTCGGCGTTGTCCATGTCGATGAAGTCGAGGATGATAATGCCACCCAGGTTGCGCAGGCGCAGCTGGCGCGCGATGGCGTGCGCCGCTTCCAGGTTGGTCTTGAAAATCGTGTCGGCGAAATTGCGCCCGCCGACAAAACCGCCCGTGTTGACGTCGATGGTGGTCATCGCTTCTGTCTGGTCGACGATCAGGTAGCCGCCGGACTTCAAATCCACGCGGCGGCCCAGCGCGCGCAAGATCTCTTCTTCCACGCCGTACAGGTCGAACAAGGGGCGCTCGCCCGTGTAGTGCTGCAGGCGCGTCAGTTCGCTGGGCGTGTAGATTTCCGCGAATTCGCGCAGTTTCACATAGTTTTCGCGCGAATCGACCTGGATGGTGGCCGTTTCATCGCCGACGAAGTCGCGCAGGACGCGCTGCGCCAGGCTCAAGTCCTGGTGCAGCAGGCTGGTGGCGGGACGCGTGCGCGCGCCGTGCGTGATCGTGCTCCAGGTTTTTCTCAGGTAGTCGACGTCCGCCTTCAGGTCCGCATCGGACGCGTCTTCGGCCATGGTGCGCACGATGTAACCGCCTTTTTCATCGGGCGGCAGCAGGCTTTGCAGGCGCACGCGCAGCTGTTCGCGCTCCGCTTCCTTTTCGATTTTCTGCGAGATGCCGATGTGCTTGTCTTGCGGCAGATAGACCAGCATGCGCCCGGCGATGGAAATCTGCGTCGACAAGCGCGCGCCTTTCGTGCCGATCGGGTCCTTGATCACCTGCACCGTCAGCACCTGGCCGTCAAACAGGATTTTTTCGATCGGCGCCGGCGTCGCGTTCTGGCCGTCGTGGCCGCGCGCTTCCCAGATGTCGGCCACGTGCAGGAAGGCGGCGCGCTCCAGGCCGATGTCGATGAAGGCCGACTGCATGCCCGGCAACACCCGTACCACTTTGCCGGAGTACACATTGCCGGCCAGGCCGCGCGTGAGCGTGCGCTCGATGTGCAATTCCTGCACGGCGCCCTGGAGGATGAGGGCGACGCGCGTTTCTTGCGGCGTGATATTGATCAGGATGTCTTCGTTCATGGGGGCGCGGGAGTGGAGGCAACGAATGACATCATACCCGGGATCAGGGCAGGGGCAAACCTGCCAGCCGTAGCAACTGTGCAGTTTCGTACAGGGGCAGGCCCATGATGCCGGAATGGCTGCCTTCGATATGCTCGACGAACAGCGCGGCGCTGCCCTGGATGCCGTAGCCGCCGGCCTTGTCGTAGGGTTCCGGCGTGGCGCAATAGGCGGCGATCGAGGCGGGCGAGAGCACGCCGAAGCGCACTTGCGATACCTGCGTGCGCTGTTCGGCGAAATCCTTGTAGTGCACGGCGATCGAGGTCAGCACCTCGTGCGTGCGGCCCGACAGCTGCTGCAGCATGGCCACGGCCTCGAGGCGGTCGGCCGGTTTGCCGAGGATGACGCCGTCGATGGTGACGGTGGTGTCGGCCGCCAGCACGGGGCGCGGGGTCAGGTGGCGGCGGCGCACCAGGTCCCAGGCGAAGGCGGCTTTTTCATTCGACACGCGGGCGACATAGTCGAGCGCCGATTCGCCGGGGAGGACTTCCTCGGTGACGTCGGCGCCGCGCGGGCCGTCGCTGCGCAGCAGCAGCAATTCGAAATCGATGCCGATCTGGCGCAGCAGTTCGCGCCGGCGCGGGCTTTTGGAGGCGAGGTAGATCTTGTGATCAGCCGTTTTCATGGGGGAGTTCAGACACGGTGGTAGGGGTGGTTTTGCGTGATCGACCAGGCACGATAGAGCTGCTCGGCGAGGATCACGCGCACCACGCCGTGCGGCAGGGTCATGCTGGAAATGCGCAGCATGCCTTCGGCACGCGCCTTGAGTTGCGGGTCGAGGCCGTCGGCCCCGCCGATCAGAAAAGCCGTGTCGCGGCCATCCTGCTGCCACGCCATCAATTGCTGCGACAGGCCGACGCTGGTCAGATCCTTGCCGCGTTCGTCGAGGGCGATGATGCGCACGCCCTTGGGCAGGACGGCTTCGATGCGCTCGCGTTCGAGCGCCATCGCCGTGGCGGCGGTCTTGCTGCCGGAGCGCTCCACCGGCTTGATTTCTTTCAGCACGATGCGCAATTCCGGCGGCATGCGCTTCGCGTATTCCGCGAAGCCCGTCTCTATCCAGGCCGGCATTTTATGGCCGACCGCAGCGATGATGAGCTGCATCGAGGCTTACGCTTCGACTTTTTTGATACGCTTGATCACGGTTTTTGCCGGTGCAGCATCGGCTGCCGGCTTGGCCGCGCGTGGGGCGCGCACTTTTTTCTCCGGCAGCGCTTTCAGCGCTTTCACGGCAGCTGCTTCGGTCTTGGTAGGCGCGACTTTCACGGTCTTGCCGACGGCTTTGGAAGCGGTGGCTTTTTTCGCCGGGGCTTTCTTGGCGGCGGTGGCAGCAGTGGCTTTCTTCGCTGGCGTTTTCTTTTCGATCACGGGCGAAGCTTCCACATTGGCCTTGCTTGCCGCCAGATGGCCGCTGACCTTTTTCGGCTCGTCGCCGGCCGCTTTTTTCGGCGCGCGCTTGGCGGCGCCCAGCTTGACCGGGGTGTCGCCCCAGATTTCTTCCAGGCGGTAGTAGGCGCGGATAGGTGCTTGCATGATGTGGACGATCATGTCGCCCAGATCGACCAGCACCCATTCACCGGTTTCCTCGCCTTCCATGCCGATGATTTGACCGCCGGCGTCCTTGACCTTGTCGCGCACCGAGGCGGCCAGCGCCTTGGTTTGACGGTTCGAGGTACCGGAGACGATCGCGATGCGGTCGAACAGGCTGGTCAGATGACTCGTTTCGAAGACGGCGATGTCTTGGCCTTTGACGTCTTCCAGGGCGTCAACGACGAGGGTTTGCAGTTTTTTGATGTCCATTTAGCTTTTGTATAAATTATGTTGTTCAATATAGTCTAGCACTAGCGGGGAAAGAAGCGAGTTTGCCCGATTCCCCCGTTGTAATGCCGCACGTATTTCGGTGGCGGAGATATCCACCGCGAAGTCCTGTGCCAGATAAGTCAGACCGTGCGGCGTGTTGCGGATGCTTTTCAGAGACCCCAGGCGGCGCGAAAATGCATCGGCGACCACTTGCGGTACTGCTGTGTCATTCAGCGCGAAGCCGGGGCGGGCCGCGACGCAGATATGCGCGTATTCAAATAATTGCTGCCATTCGCGCCATGTCGCGAGCCGCTGCAGCTGGTCGGCGCCCATCAGGAAAACGATGGAAGCGCGCGGTCCCAGCTCGGCGCGTACCTGGCGCAAGGTATCGATGGTGTAGCTGGCCTGGCCATGTTCGCTGCGCTCGATTTCCTGGCGGTCGATCACCACAGGCAGGGGCAGGCCGGCAAAGGCCAGGCTGGCCATCTCGGCGCGCTGCTGGCCGGTGGCGCCCAGCTTGCTCTTTTGCCAGGGCGCGCCGGCCGGAATCACGCGCAGTTCGTCGGCGTGCAGCAGGCTGGAAAAATGCGTGCCCAGCGCGACGTGGCCCATGTGCACCGGATCGTAGCTGCCACCGAGTAGCGCCACGCATGCCGTACCACTTTCCTTCACGCCTGCAGCCAGTCGCGATGCACGAGGAAGTCAGTATACAACGCCGCTTCGGGACTGCCCGCCTCCGGGTGCCAGTCATAGCGCCACTTGACCACGGGCGGCATCGACATCAGGATCGCCTCGGTGCGTCCACCTGATTGCAGACCGAACAGGGTGCCGCGGTCGAACACCAGGTTGAACTCGACATAGCGTCCGCGCCGGTAACACTGGAAATCGCGTTCGCGTTCGCCGTACGGCGTGTCCTTGCGGCGCGCCAGGATCGGCACATAGGCGTCGATGAAGGCGTCGCCTGCGCTGCGCAGCATGGCAAAGCTGTCGTCAAAGCCCAGGGCGTTGAAGTCGTCGAAGAAGATCCCGCCGGCGCCGCGCGCTTCGCGCCGGTGCTTCAGGTAGAAATAATCGTCGCACCACTGCTTGAACTTCGGATGCAGTTCGCCGCCGAACGGCGCCAGCGCGTCATGGCACACCTGGTGAAAGTGCTTCACGTCGCCCGCGTCGCCGTAGTACGGCGTCAGGTCCATGCCGCCGCCGAACCACCATACGGGTTCGCCATCGGTATTCACGGTGCTGAAAAAGCGCACATTCATGTGCACCGTGGGCGCGTAGGGATTGCGCGGATGCAGCACCAGTGACACGCCCATCGCTTCCCATGCCTTGCCACCGAGTTCAGGGCGCGCGGCCGCGGCCGATGGCGGCAATGCGGCGCCGGTGACGTGCGAAAAATTCACGCCGCCCCGCTCGAACACATTGCCTTCCTCGATCAGCCGCGAAATGCCGCCGCCGCCCTCGGGGCGCTGCCAGGCATCGGTCAGGAAGGGCTTGCCGTCCTGCGCTTCGAGCGCCTGCACGATACGGCTTTGCAAATCGAGCAAATAAGCCTTGACGGCCGAAGGAGAGGGAGTTGACGACATCGCGTGGGCCGACGAGGCCGAAATAAAAAAGTAAGGACGGATTGTACCCTGTTACGCGTTTTTGTGATAGGGCGGCGCTTGCGCTGTGGTTTTGGGCTGGCCGCGCGCACCGTCCGCGGCCAGCGCCTTCTACAGCACGCGCAATTGCTGCAGCACGGGCAGCGTGTCCCGCATGAATTCCTCGATGGCCGCGTTGAGCAACTGCTGGTGCGCCGCCTCGTCGGCGCATGCAGCGCCATCCTTGAGCAGGCGGCGCCCGCAGCGCGCCATGGCGGTGGCCGCCTGCGCCTGCAGGGTGGCCAGGTCCGGCTGCTCCCGCTCCTGGGTCAGCAGCGAAAACAGCAGCCGGTCGATGAATTCCGTATCGATACCGCTGCCTGTCAATGGCGAGCACAGGATGCGGTAGTCGTCGCCGTAGCGCAGCTGCGCGCCGACGGTCTGGTTCAGGCGGCGCGCGGCTGCGTCGCCGCTGTCGGCGTGCGCCTGACTCGGGAAATACATCACGACCTGGCCGCCGGTGACGAGCATGGCCGCCACCTCCGCCAGGCTTTGCACGCTCTGTCCGGGCAAGGAGGGCAGTGCGGCCAGTTCGGCCAGGCTATGCGGGCCGTTGGCCAGCGCGTCGCAGACGGCGCCGTAGACCTGCTCGTTGCCTGTCACGACGCCCGCCTTGGTCTGGAAGGTAAAGGTCATTTTTGCGCGCGGTACCAGCATGGCCAGGTGCACGTCGGCGTAACATTCGGCCTGGCGCACGGCCCCCATGCGGCGCGCGCCCCGTACCAGCACGTCCTTGCGGAAGCTGGTATTGAGAAAATAATCCTTCATCGTTTCGCGCCTGGCCGCATCGGGCAGCAAGTCGATGGTGGCTTGCTGGTCGGCGTTCAGGTACAGCTCGGGAAAGGCCAAAGGCAGGTCGGCGGAGCCGGCAAAATCGAGCTTGGCGCGCGCCACATCGCGCATCACGTCGGCGTGGTACAGCGGTTCCCAGTCCTGGTTCAGATACTCATGCACGCTGTAATGGGGATCGCTGTTGATGAGCGCATTGAGGCGCGGCGCGAGTGCGGGATTGTCCGCGATGTAGCCAGCCTGCAGATTCTGCAACTGTTGCACATAGGCGATGCCAGCCTGCATTTGCATGTCGCTGCGGCCGGGGAAGCTGGCGGCAAACTCCAGCAGCAGGCGTTGCAGCGGCAGGGCGGAACTCCATCCCGGCATGGCGTTATAGCTGAGCGAAACGATGCCGCCCGGTTTCAGGTAGCGCGCGATGAAGTCGACGATGTGCTGGCGGTTCTCCCGGTTGACCCAGGTGTAGATGCCATGCAGGGTAATGAAGTCGAACTGCGGCAGATCGGCCACGCGGCCCTGCGCCAATTCTTCAAAGCTGTTTTCCAGCAGGGTCAGATTGCCCAACTGTGCCTTTGCCGCCAGGGCGCGTGCGCCGGCGACATGGGCCGGATTGAAATCGTTGCCGTAGAACCGGCCGTTAGGGGTGGCCGCGGCCAGCACGTTGAGCGTCTGGCCGCGCCCGAAGCCCAGTTCAAAGTAGGTGTAGGGTTGATCCAGGGGGACCGGTTCGATGCCGTTGAGGATGCAGCTGAAATTGAGGTGATGCGGACTCAGGTCGCTGTAAAAACCGTTGGTGTACTCGATATCCGACACGTATCCTTCATTCCAGGCCATGGTTTCCCCGCATTGGTGGCAAAACGGCAGTATGCCATCATCACCGCCGGCGCGGGAAGTGCGCCGTGGTTCAGCGCGCCGGCGGCGCGGCGCCGTCCTGCTCCACGGTGACGGACAGGTCCGGTCCGGCGCCGGGCAGGCGCGCACTTTCCACGGCCTGCGCGGCGCGCTGCTGCAGGTCATGCCGTTCGGTGCCCTGCTCAGCGGTGGCGGCGGCGGGAGTGAGCACTTGCTTGCTGATCATGGCGCTGGCCGCAAAGGCCAGTACCAGCAGTATCAGCGCGGCCTTCACCCACGTTCCCGGGCGCGCATGGGCGGGCAGCTCGCGGCGGGTCTGGCGCGCGGCGGCGTCGATGATGATGACGGCCAGTTCCGAGCCGCGCTGGCGGGCGCGCAGGCGCAGCGCTTCAAATTGGGGCGCGGACAAGGTGCCTTGCCGGAGCATGTCGCACAGGGCGGCAACCGGCGAGGCGAGCAGGCGGTCCGCGGGCAAGCTGGCGTGCGCGGCGTCGCGCTGCCACTGGTCGATCAGGTCTTCGTCGTACAGGGTGTCGATGGCCTGGAGGTTGACTTGCCGCAGCGCGTCGGCGGCCAATTGCTGGCGCTCGAGCAGGGCCGCGCCGTCATGCTGGCGCGGCAGGTCGCGCACCCGCTGCAGGAAGCCGTGCTGCGGCAGCAGGTCCGTGAGCAGCAGCCATGCCAGGGTGTCGACCAGCCCCGCGTCAGCGGCCAGCTCCGGCACGTCGATATCCTCTTCTTCGTTATGGCTGCGTTGCAGTTCGATAATGTCCAGTTCGGCGATGGCGTCGTCGAGTTCATCGTCCGTGATCAGGCCGAGCTGGCGCACCTGGGCGAGGGCGGGGTGGAGTTGGCTGGGGCTGGACATGGGCTGCATCTTAGCGCAACGCCGGTTTTCCCGGCGCGCCAATATGAACGGGGCCGGGGCGGATGACTTCCGCGCCGGCCCCGCCGTTTGCCGCAAAGCGGCGTGCTGGGTGCTTAGTGCTTCAGGCCGCGCCAGCCGATGTCGCGGCGGTACTGCGCGCCGTCGAAATGGATTTTTTCCACGGTTTCATATGCCTGCTTCTGCGCCATCTTGATGCTGTCGCCCAGGCCCACCACGCACAGCACGCGCCCGCCGTTGGTGACCAGGCGTTCGCCGTCGATGCGGGTGCCCGCATGGAAGGTGACGGCGTCCGGCGTTTCGGTCGGGATGTCGCCGATCGGTGTGCCCTTGACGGGATCGTCCGGATAGCCGGCGGCGGCCATGACGACGCCAACGGCCGTGCGGCGGTCCCATTCCAGTTCCACGGCGTCCAGCGTACCGTTGACGGCGTGCTCCATGACGGTGACCAGGTCGGTCTTCAGGCGCGCCATGATGGGTTGCGTTTCCGGGTCGCCCATGCGGCAGTTGAATTCCAGCGTCTTCGGCGTGCCCTTGTCGTCGATCATCAGTCCCGCATACAGGAAGCCCGTGAACGTGATGCCATCCTTGGCCATGCCCTGGATGGTCGGATTGATGATTTCGCGCATGACGCGCGCATGCATGGCCGGCGTGACGATCGGCGCTGGCGAATACGCGCCCATGCCGCCCGTGTTCGGGCCCTGGTCGTGATCCTTCAGGCGCTTGTGATCCTGGCTGGTGGCCAGCGGCAGGATGTTCTTGCCGTCGCACATGACGATGAAGCTCGCTTCTTCGCCGGCGAGGAATTCCTCGATGACGATGCGCGCGCCGGCGTCGCCGAACTGGTTATCGGACAGCATCATGTCGACCGCCTGGTGCGCTTCTTCCAGGGTCATGGCGACGACGACGCCCTTGCCGGCGGCCAGGCCGTCGGCCTTGATGACGATCGGCGCGCCCATGGCGTCGACGTAGGCATGCGCGGGAGCGACGTCGGAAAACGTCTGGTAGGCGGCCGTCGGGATGCCGTGGCGCTGCATGAAGGCCTTGGCGAAGTCTTTCGACGACTCCAGCTGTGCCGCTTCCTTGGTCGGGCCGAAGATTTTCAGGCCGCGCGAGCGGAACAGGTTGACGATGCCGGCCGCCAGCGGCACTTCCGGGCCGACGACGGTCAGGCCGATGTGTTCCTGCTGAACGAAGTCGGCCAGCAATTGCGGGTCGCTGATGTCGAGATTGACCAGGCGCGCATCGCGCGCGGTGCCGCCGTTGCCCGGCGCGACATACACCATCTGTATGCGTTCGGACTGGGCCAGTTTCCAGGCCAGGGCGTGTTCGCGGCCGCCAGAGCCGACTACCAGAATTTTCATAGGGACCGTTCGTTCAGTGTGGGTTGCAGGGCGGCGGTGCCGCCCTTGAGGTGTACAGCATATTTTTGCTTAGTTTTCGATCAAGGCATTCGTAAAGACTTCCTGGACGTCGTCCAGCAGTTCCAGCGCATCGATCAGTTTTTGCATCTTGACGGCGTCGTCGCCCGCGTAGACGGTTTCCGTCGCCGGCTTCATGATGACTTCGGCCACTTCGGCCTTGAAGCCGGCCGCTTCCAGCGCTTCCTTGACGGCGGCGAAATCGTGCACGGGCGTGACCACTTCGAAGCCGCCTTCTTCATCGGCGATGACGTCGTCGGCACCCGCTTCCAGGGCCGCTTCCATCAGCTTGTCTTCATCGGTGCCCGGCGCGAACAGCAACTGGCCGCAGTGCTGGAACATGAAGGCAACGGAGCCTTCATTGCCCATGTTGCCGCCGTTCTTGTTGAAGGCGTTGCGTACCTCGGCCACCGTGCGGACCTTGTTGTCGGTCATGCATTCGACGATGACGGCCGCGCCGCCCACGCCGTAGCCTTCGTAGCGCACTTCTTCGTAGTTGGCGCCATCGACGCCGCCGCTGCCGCGGTTGATCGCGCGCTGGACGTTGTCTTTCGGCATATTGGCGTCAGCCGCCTTGTCGACGGCCAGGCGCAGGCGCGGATTGGTGATGGCGTCGGCGCCGCCCATGCGGGCCGCGACCGTGATTTCCTTGATCAGGCGCGTCCAGATTTTGCCGCGCTTGGCATCGGTGGCAGCCTTTTTATGCTTGATATTGGCCCATTTGCTATGTCCTGCCATGTCGAATCTTCCTTAGACGGGTGTTCAATTGTGGCCGACATTTTAGCATATCGGCCCCCTGCGAAGCGGCATGGCTCCGTCATCAGGATGACACAATCTGTTGCTAAAGTGACGCGCTTTCACCATATCGAGGGCGCGACATCATGGCAAGTCAAATGGACAGGCGGCAATTTCTGAAATTGGGCGGCTTTATTACGGTTTCCGTGGCCACCGTCGGCCTTGCCGCCTGCGGCAGCACCGATCACAGCGATCCTGGCGTGCCGCTGGCGTCGGGCAGCGACTGGAAATTCCCCCAAAGCGTGGCCTCGGGCGACCCGCGTCCGGATAGCGCCATGCTGTGGACGCGCGTCGTGCCCGCCAGTTTCGACGCCGTCGCGCCCGCCGTGGCAGGCAAGTCGGACGTGGCCGTGCGCCTGATCGTCAGCGCCAGCGACAATACGGCCGCCCTGGGCGGCAATACGGCCCTGGCCGGCACGCCCATCGTCGACGCCAAGCTGCCCCTGAAAGCCGATTTCGACAATACCCTGCGCCACAAGGTGACGGGCCTGCAGCCGGGCCAGGTGTATTTTTACCAGTTCATCGCCGGCGACGTGCGCTCCAACGTGGGCCGTTTCAAGACGGCGCCCGCCGCGACCAGCGACGTGTCGCAGCTGCAGTTCGCCTACCTGACGTGCCAGGACTGGAGCATCAACCATTGGGGCGCGCTGTCGCACATCGCCGCCAACGAATCGCTCGATTTCATCGTCCACCTGGGCGATTACATCTATGAAACGGTGGGCGAAGCCTTCCAGAGCGGCGCCGTGGAAAGCCGCCACGACCAGCTGAAATTGCCCGACGGCACGTATAAAAGCGGCACCTCCGGCGCGAAATACGCGACCACGGTGGCCGATTACCGCTACCTGTACAAGAAATACCGCACCGATACGCGCCTGCAAGCCGTGCACGAGCGCTTTGCCTTCATCGCCATCTGGGACGACCATGAATTCACGGACGACGCCTGGCAGGATGCCTCCACCTACGAAGGCATCGTGGCGCTTGATGGCAGCGATCTGCACCAGCCGGCCCGCCGCCGCAGCGCCAACCAGGCATGGTTCGAATACATGCCGGCCGACGTCACGTTCGATGCCGCCGCGACAACGTTTCAGAACATCCAGATCTACCGCGATTTCCAGTTCGGCAAACTGATGCAGCTGGTGATGACGGACGAGCGCCTGTACCGCGCCGACCATGCGATCGCCGAATCGACGATCAACCCCGCCACGGGCAAGCCGCTGGGCAGCATCGGCAGCCGCTACCTGGTGCCACAAGCGCTGTTCGACAGCGTGGAAGGGCAGAAAATGGCGGCCGCCGCCAAGGCTGGCGCCGACCCGCTGACCTTTGTTGCCATGCTGGGCAGCACCCAGCGCGACTGGTGGAAAAGCAAGATGAAGGCGGCCACCTCGACCTGGAAGCTGTGGGGCAATGAAGTGTCCCTGCTGCGCATGGGCTTGAATGGCACGGATGCGATTGCCACTTTGCTGGCCCTGAGTGCGATGTCGAACGTGGGCCAAGCCATCGCCAGCACCTTGCCGCTAGTGGGCGGCAGCGTGCCGCTGGCCTCAAGCATCGTCGCCGCCTCGACGGCAGGTGCATCGCAGTCCGTGGCGCAGGCGGCGGCCATGGCCATTGCCAGCGCGGCAGCCAACGCCGGCGCGCAGGGCGCCGCTGCCGTGGGCGCCGGTTTGAGCGCGGCCCAGGCCGGCATCACGGTGGCCGCCTACAACAGCGCCACGCCTGCGGCCGCCGCGCAAGTGATTGCCTTCGGCTGGATCAAGCCCGACGTGCAGGCCAAGGGCGCCGCCTCCAGCTTCGTCGCTGCGTCGGGCCAGCAAGCGGCGCTGGCGCCGTTCTTCACGCGCTTCCTGCTCAATTGCGACCAGTGGGATGGCTACAACAGCGAGCGCAAGAATTTGATGGCGCACCTGAAAAGCAACGCCATCGGCAATGTGGTGGCCATTACCGGCGATATCCACTCGTTTTTTGCCGGCACGGTCAGCGACGATTTCGACGCGGCCGGCGGCGGCACGCCCGTCATGGTGGACCTCGTGTCGGCCGGCGTCAGCTCGGATTCCTTCTTCAGCTATCTGAAGTCGGCCGCCGGCGCCATGGGCGACATCGGCACTCTCGTCAGTTATCCTTTGGCCATTCCCGTCACGGGCCTGGGCACGGTCAACCTCGACGTCAACCTGCTCGACTACACCATGGGCAAGACGGCGCCCACCGTCGACAGCCTGCTGGAGCAATTGCGCGTGCAGCTGCGCGGCGCGCTGGCCGCCAAGGGCGTGCCGGAAGCCCAGCTCGATGCGACGGTCGCTGCCGTGCAGGCTGGCTTGAAAGCGAGCACTGACTTCAGCGCGACCCTGCTGGGCCTGGCGCAGCAATTGTCCGGCCTGGGCAACAATCCGTGGATCAAGCTCCTGAATACGGATGCGCAGGGCTACACGGTGGTCACCTTGACGCCAGGCAAGCTGGTGGCGCAGTTCAAGCAGGTGAATAAACTGATCGGCACGGCGGCGCCGTCGAACGTGATTGCACGCGTGACGACGGCGACAGTGACGGCAGGCGCGGCGGCGGTGGTGGTGGCGTAAAGGGTAGGTCGGATTAGCGCGGCCATGCCGCGCTAATCCGACAACATGGTTGGCGGGGATGGGGGGCGGGTTACGTTGCGGTGGTGTCGGGTTACGCCCTTTGGGCTAACCCGACCTACGCCCGACCTACGCCCGACCTACGCCCCACCCACGCCGTCTTTGGCTTTTGCCTTACAATCTGGGCATGAGCTCCAGTTCCCCGCAAGCAAACCCTCCATCTATTCCCCGTTCCGTCTACCTCGGTGGCCTGGCCATCGCCGTGGGCGGGGCGGTGCTGTTTTCCACCAAGGCCATCGTCGCCAAGCTGCTGTACCGCTACCAGATCGACGCCGTCACCCTGATCGCCTTCAGGATGATCTTCTCGCTGCCCGTGTTCGCCGTCATCGCCTGGTGGAAGATGCGCACGGAGCCGCCGCTGTCGATCAGCGACCGCTGGCGCCTCGTCGGGCTGGGCCTGGTCGGCTATTACCTGTCCAGCTATCTGGACTTCCTGGGCCTGCAATACATTTCCGTGGGGCTGGAGCGTCTGATCCTGTTTCTCACGCCCACCTTCGTGCTCCTGATTACCACCGTGTACTTCAAGCAGCGCATCAGCCGCTTGCAGTGGCTGGCCTTGCTCACCTCGTATTGCGGCATCGTGCTGGTGTTCGTGCACGACTTGCAGGGCGGCGCCAGCAATGTGGCGCTCGGTTCGACTCTCGTGCTGGGCTCCGCCTGCTCGTATGCCGTGTATCTGCTGGGTTCGGGTGAGCTGGTGAAACGTATCGGCTCGATGCGCCTGGTCAGCTACGCGATGTGCGTGGCCAGCTTTGCCTGCATCGCCCAGTTTTTCATTTTGCGCCCCGTCGAATTGCTGATCCAGCCCATGCCCGTGTATGGCTTGTCTTTGCTCAATGGCATCTTTTGCACGGTGATGCCTGTCTTCATGACGATGATCGCCGTCGAGCGCATCGGCGCGCCCGTCGCCTCGCAGGCGGGCATGATCGGCCCCGTGTCGACCCTGTTCCTGGGCGCCATGATCCTCGACGAACCGATCACCAACTGGCAACTGGCTGGCACCAGCCTGGTATTGGCCGGTATTTACTTGCTGTCGAAAAAGAAATAATTCCTTCACTCACTGAAATGGTCCGCACCATGAAAACACGCATCGCCCTGATTGCCCACGACAAGAAAAAAGATGACATGATTACCCTGGCGGGCGAATACCTGGACTTTTTGCAGGGCTGCGAACTGTCGGCCACGGGCACGACGGGCGGCCGCCTGATCAACGAGCTGGGCCTGGCCGTCGAGCGCAAGCATTCCGGCCCGTTCGGCGGCGACTTGCAGATCGGCTCGCTGCTGGTGGAAGGCTTGATCGATTGCGTGATTTTCCTGCGCGACCCGATGACGCCGCAGCCGCACGAGCCGGACATCAACGCCCTGGTGCGCGCCTGCGACGTGCACAACGTGGCGTGCGCAACGAATCTGTCGTCGGCGCACCTGGTGCTGTCGCAACTGCAGGCGCGGGCCAGCGCGGCCGCCTGACGTTTTTCCCGATTCTTCTTCAAGGAGCATATTGTGAGCGCAACGATTACCACCAAAGCCATCCGCGTACAGCGCGTGGGCGGCCCGGAAGTGATGGAATACGTGGACGTGGAACTGCCGCCGCCCGGCCCCGGCGAGGCGCGCGTGAAACACGAGGCCATCGGCCTCAATTTCATCGACGTATATTTCCGCACGGGCTTGTATCCGCAGCCGCTGCCCAATGGCCTCGGCGTCGAAGGCGCGGGCATCGTCGAGGCGGTGGGCGAGGGCGTCACGGAAGTGAAGGTCGGCGACCGGGTGGCCTATGCGGCGCGCATCAATGGCGCGTACGCGCAGCAGCGCAACCTGCCGGCGGCCCTGCTGCTGGTGCTGCCCGAGCGCATCGGTTTCGATACGGCCGCCGCCATGATGCTGCAAGGCTTGACGGTGCAATACCTGTTCCACCGCACGGTGGCGCTGAAGGCGGGCGATACCGTCCTGTTCCACGCGGCCGCGGGCGGCGTGGGCCTGATCGCCTGCCAATGGGCGAAGGTGCTGGGCGTGAACCTGATCGGCACGGCCGGTTCCGATGAAAAGGCGGCGCTGGCCAAGGCGCACGGCGCGGCCCACGTCATCAACTACAACACGGAAAACTTCGTCGAGCGCGTGCGCGAGATCACGGGCGGCAAGGGCGTCTCCGTGGTCTACGATTCCATCGGCAAGGATACGTTTACGGGCTCGCTCGACTGCCTGGCGCCGCTGGGCATGATGGTCAGCTTCGGCAACGCCTCCGGTCCCGTGCCGGCATTTACGCTCAGCGAACTGGCCTCGCGCGGTTCGCTCTTCATCACGCGCCCGGCCCTGTTCAGCTATGCCTCGAACCGCGCCAACCTGGAAGAGATGGCCACTTCGCTGTTCGGCGTCGTCAGCAGCGGCGAAGTGCAGATCGAGATCAATCAGCGCTACAGCCTGGCCAATATCGCCCAGGCGCACACGGACCTGGAAGGGCGCAAGACGACCGGTTCGACCATCATCGTGCCATGAGCGGCGGCAGCGAAAGAGACGGCGCGCCGAAATTCGGCCGCCTGCTGATCGTGCTGTTATTGGCCGTGGCGCTGATCGGCGCGCTCACCTTTGCCGCCGAGGCGTATTACGCATAGGCATAAAACAGGCATGAAAAAACCGGCTGGCGCATCGCTGCACCAGCCGGTTTTTTTGTCTTGCCACGAAATTATTCTATTTTCACTTCGACTTTGCGTGGCACGCCGCTCTGGCCGGGGAAGTCGGCAAAGGCGCTTGCTACCATGGCTGGCATCACTTGCGAGGTGGCGCGCTTGTTGCTGGTCGATTGCACGGTCACGTCGTAGAGTTTCTTGCCGTTGCGGTCATTGATCGTGATGCGCAATTCGCGTTCGTATTTGTGGCGCACGCTTTCCTCGATATCCATCGGGCCATACCAGTAGGGGTTGTAGCCGAAGCGGCCATAGCCTGGCCATGCGCCGTAGCGGTAGCCGTAGCGGCCAGGCCAGTAGCCAGGACCATACCAGAATGGGTCGGTGGCTTGCAGCACGCGCTCAGGATAGTCGACGGTGGAAAAATGCATTGCCACGCGCAAATTGGCTGCCGCAGGGCCGGAAGCCTCGCCGAAGCCGTGCTTGGCCAGTTCCGCGCGCACCAGGTTCTGGTAGCTGCGGTATTCCAGCGTGTCATTTTCGGCATCTGGCGTTTCAAACGCATACGATTTGTCCTGCAATTGCGCAGGCCACTCATGGAAGACGGTCACATCGCTGCGTATGGTGGTGGCGCATCCGGTCAGCAACACGGTCAATGCGGCCATCATGATGGTGAGATATCGTTTCATTGCATGACCTCCTGATTAGTAGACGCAATTCATCGCTTAGTATTATAAGAATAGTTCTATTTGTTTCTATTCATTATTACAGAATGTTACCTGGTATGTCGGCGTGTAAGGGAATCCAACATTCCTGAGCTGAATCGCGACCATCGGGGGCTGGTGTTGGTAAAATAGGCTTTTGCCTCCGCTCCCACCCAAATCCCTATGCGCACAGACAGCCCTCAGACGATTTACCGCAAAGATTACACGCCGCCCAGCTTCCTGGTCGACAGCGTCGAACTTGGTTTCGATCTTGATCCCGCCCGCACAGTGGTGGCGAGCCGGATCCGCATGCGCCACAACCCTGCCAGCACCAGCACCAGCCGCAGCATCGAATTGCATGGCGAACACATCGAGCTGGTGATGGTGCGCCTGAACGGCAAGCAGCTGAAACCGTCGCAATACAAGCTGACGGCCGGCATGCTGACCATCCCCAAGGCGCCGGACGATGTTACGCTCGATATCGAGACCGTGCTGGCGCCGCAGGACAATACCTCGCTATCCGGCCTGTACGTGTCGAACCATAATTTCTTCACGCAGTGCGAAGCGGAAGGCTTCCGCCGCATCACCTTCTTCCCGGACCGCCCGGACGTGATGGCCAAGTACACGGTCATGCTGCGCGCCGACAAGGAACGCTATCCGGTCCTGTTGTCGAATGGCAACCTGATCGAAGAGGGCGACTTGGGCGATGGCCGCCATTACGCCAAGTGGGAAGACCCGTTCAAGAAGCCGTCCTACCTGTTCGCCCTGGTCGCCGCGCGCCTGGTGTGCCAGGAAGAGCGCTACAAGCTCCAGTCCGGCCGCGAAGTGCTGCTGCAGGTGTGGGTGGAAGAGGGCAACCTCGATAAAACCGACTATGCCATGCAGTCGCTGAAAAACTCGATCCGCTGGGACGAGGAACGCTTCGGCCTGGAGCTGGACCTCGATCGCTTCATGATCGTCGCCGTGGGCGACTTCAACATGGGCGCCATGGAAAACAAGGGCCTGAATATCTTCAACACCAAGTACGTGCTGGCCAATCCGCGCGTGGCGACCGACGTCGATTACGCGGGCATCGAAGCGGTGGTGGGCCACGAGTACTTCCATAACTGGACCGGCAACCGCGTGACGTGCCGCGACTGGTTCCAGCTGTCGCTGAAAGAAGGCTTGACCGTGTTCCGCGACCAGGAATTCTCGGCCGACATGATCGGCACGGACACGGGCCGCGCCGTCACGCGCATCGACCAGGTGCGCACCCTGCGCCAGGCGCAGTTCCCCGAAGATGCGGGCCCGATGGCCCATCCCGTGCGTCCCGACTCTTTCGTCGAGATCAATAACTTTTATACGGTCACCATTTACGAGAAGGGCGCCGAAGTGGTGCGCATGTACCAGACCCTGGTGGGCCGCGACGGTTTCCGCAAGGGCATGGACCTGTATTTCGAACGCCACGATGGCCAGGCCGTGCAGTGCGACGACTTCCGCGCCGCCATGGCGGACGCGAATGGCCGCGACTTCAGCCAGTTCGAACGCTGGTACAGCCAGGCCGGCACGCCCGTCGTCACCGCTTCCACGCGCTACGACGCCGCCAGCCGGACGTTCGAGCTGACCCTGGCGCAAAGCTGCCCCGCCACGCCGGGCCAGCCGAAAAAACTGCCTTTCCACATTCCCGTCACCGTCGGCTTGCTGGCTGCCGATGGCGGCGACCTGCCGCTGCACGTGGATGGCGTGGCGTCGAACGGCGCTGCCAGCGTCGTGCTGGAATTGACGCAGGCGTCGCAGACGTTCCGCTTCACGCATGTGACGGAAGAACCCGTGCCATCGCTGCTGCGCGATTTTTCCGCGCCCGTGGTGCTGGAATACGGCTATACCGACGCGGAGCTGCTGCACCTGTTCCGTCACGACAGCGATCCCGTAAACCGCTGGGAAGCGGGCCAGCGCCTGGCCATGGAGCGCCTGCTGAAACTGACCGCCGCCGTCGCTGCCGGCGAGACCCTGGCGCTGGACGACACCTTCATCGCAGCGCAGCGCGCCTTGCTGGCCGACGACACCCTCGATCCCGCCTTCCGCGAGCTGGCCCTGATCCTGCCGTCGGAAACCATCATCGCCGAGCGCATGGCGCAAGTCGACCCGCAGGCGATCCATGCGGCGCGCCAGTTCATGCGCCGCACCATCGCGGCAGCCCTGAAACCTGAATTGCTGGCGCAATACCACGCCAACCAGACGCCGGGCGACTACAGCCCCGACGCCCTGTCGGCCGGCAAGCGCGCGCTGAAAAACCTGGCCCTGTCGTACTTGCTGATCGAGCCCAAAGCGGCGGAGCTGGACTTGGCGCGGCTGCAGTTCGACAATGCCGGCAACATGACGGACCGCGCCGCGGCGCTGGCGGCGCTGATTCATTCCGGCTCGCAGCCGCATGCGCAGGCGGCCTTGACCAGCTTCTATACCGACTTCGAGAACGAAGCGCTGGTGGTCGACAAGTGGTTCGCCATGCAGGCGGCCGCGCCGACGACCGACGTGCAAGCCGTGCGCCAGTTGATGACGCATCCGGCCTTCACCTTGAAAAATCCGAACCGCGCGCGCAGCCTGATCTTCAATTTCACCAACGGCAATCCATCGCAATTCCATGCGTCTGACGGCAGCGGCTACGCCTTCTGGGCCGAGCAGGTCATCGCGCTCGACGCCCTGAACCCGCAAGTGGCCGCGCGCCTGGCGCGCTCCATGGACCGCTGGCGCCGTTACGTGCCGGCGCTGCAAAACCACATGCGCACGGCGCTGGAGCAAGTCGCCGGCCAGGCCAGTTTGTCGAACGACGTGATGGAAGTCGTTTCCAAGGCATTGGCAAATTGACGGCTGTTGGATGACGCCCTGCGGGCTAATCCGACCTACGTATGCAACGGGATTCATTATTTGTAGGTCGGCTTAGCGCCAGGGGCGCGTAAGCCGACAGGTACCGAACGAGACGTATTTAAAACTAACGAAGGGGTTTCATGAAACGCATCAGTCTTACGCAATACCTGGTTGAAGAGCAGCGCTCGAACAACAGCATTCCGGCCGAACTGCGCCTGCTGATCGAAGTCGTCGCGCGCGCCTGCAAAACCATCAGCCACGCCGTCGGCAAGGGCGCCCTCGGTGAAGTGCTGGGCACGGCCGACACGGAAAACGTGCAGGGCGAAGTACAGAAAAAACTCGACATCATCTCCAACGAGATTTTGCTCGAAGCGAATGAATGGGGCGGCCACCTGGCGGCCATGGCGTCGGAAGAAATGGAATCGATCCACCCGATCCCGAACCGCTATCCGAAGGGCGAATACATGCTGCTGTTCGACCCATTGGACGGCTCGTCGAACATCGACGTCAACGTCTCGATCGGCACCATCTTCTCCGTGCTGAAGGCGCCGGACGGCATGGGTCAGCCGACCGAGCAGGATTTCATGCAGGCGGGCAGCAAGCAAGTGGCGGCCGGCTACGCCGTGTACGGCCCGCAAACCATGCTGGTGCTGACCTTCGGCAATGGCGTGAATTGCTTCACCCTGGACCGCGAGATGGGGTCGTGGGTGCTCACGCAAAGCAATATGCAGATTCCGCCGACGACGAAGGAATTCGCCATCAATATGTCGAACGCGCGCCACTGGCATCCGCCCGTGAAGCGCTATGTCGACGAACTGCTGGCCGGCGACACGGGCCCGCGCGGCACCAATTTCAACATGCGCTGGATCGCTTCGATGGTGGCCGACGTGCACCGCATCCTGAACCGCGGCGGCATCTTCATGTACCCGGCCGATCTGCGCGACATCTCGATGCCGGGCAAGCTGCGCCTGATGTACGAAGCGAACCCGATGGCCTTCATCGTCGAGCAAGCCGGCGGCGCAGCCACCGACGGCCAGCAGCGCATCATGGACATCGCCCCGCACAAGCTGCACCAGCGCGTGCCCGTCTTCCTCGGCTCGAAGGATGAAGTGGCCCGCGTCACCGCGTATCACGCCGAGTAAAAATCCGCACTTTTCCACGATTTTCAGCGGCCCGCAGCCGGGCTGCTAAAAAAAATGCAAAAAAGTTCGCGTTGACACTAGCAAATTTTGTGCATTGTTTGTAGAATGTGGGTCTTCGCCGTTGTAGCTCAGTTGGTAGAGCAGCACATTCGTAATGTGAAGGTCGCCAGTTCGATTCCGGCCAACGGCACCAGGTTTCATCAGAAAGCCCGCTGACTTGCAAAAGTCAGCGGGTTTTTTGTTTTTGTCACTGTTATCTTTCCTGCTTCAAATCCACTGATCGTTCTCCACAGTGCGCTCGCCCGCGTCGCCGTCGCCCGTGTTGACCACGCCGCGCGGCTCGATCAGCAGCAGCCTGGTTTCGGCGAGGGCGCACGGTTTATGTTCGACACCCTTGGGCACCACGGCCATCTGGCCGGCAGTGAGCACGATGGCGTGTCCTTCCGCGTAGCCAGGGCCGCGCAGGGCGATGCGCAATTCGCCGTCCAGCACGATAAAGGTTTCATCCGTATCGGCGTGCCGGTGCCATTGGAATTGGCCCAGTACCTTGACGACCTTGAATTGGTAGTCATTCATTTCGGCGATGACGCGCGGCTGCCAGTGCCCCTCTAACAGGGAGACCTTGCCTGCCAGGTCGATGGACCGGCCCTGGCCGCGCGTGGTGGTGGTGATAGTCATGCTGTGCTCCGTTCAAGTGGCGATACAGCCAGAATACGCAGGCGCCTGCCGGCCGTATTGAACGATCGTGGGTGTTTTCAGCCTTGGCCGCTGGCGTAGCGTAGCCAGCGGCCAGGCGTCAGTCCATGGGTCTTCAGGAAATGTCGCGTCATGTGGCTCTGGTCGGCAAAGCCCGCGGCCATGGCGGCCGAGGCGAGCGTGCTGCCTGCCAGCATCAGGCGCCGCACCATCTCCAGGCGCCGCATCGTCAGATAGCGGTACGGGCTGGTGCCGTAGAAGACGCGAAAGTCGTGCGACAGGCTCCAGCGGTCGCGTCCCGTTGCCGCTTCAAGTTCCGCCAGGGTGACGGCGTGGGTGCAGTGCGCCTGCAAGTAGTCGCGCGCGCGCCGCGCCGCCAGGAAGTCGCCTTTTGGACGCTGCGCCGGTGTGCCGGCCGCCGCCGCCAGCGCATGGGCCAGCTCGGCCAGCGCCTCGCTCTGCTCCAGCGCTTCGAGCGGACGGCCGTCGTGCGGCAGCAAGGCGGACGTGGCGGCCGCCAGGCGGGGATCGGTCGACACGCCGCCTTCAATGAAGGGCAGCGCGCGTCCGCCCAGCACATCCTGGAACAGCGCCGGTTCGATATACAGCATGCGGTAGCGGAAGCCGGCGTCGGTGCCCGCCTGGCCATCGTGCGCCTCGTCGGGATGCAGGATCATGGTATTGCCGGGCAGGCTGTCGCGCTGGCCGCGGCGGTAGCTGAAACGCTGCACGCCCGCCAGCGTGCGGCCGATGGCGTAAGTGTCGTGGCGGTGCATGGCATAGGCCTTGCCCTTGAACCATGCCTCGATGCGTTCGACCCCTTGTACCGGTTCGGCGCACTTGACCCAGTCGCTGCGCGCTGGCGCTGATGCTCGCTTCATGATGTTTGTCCGTGGATGCCCGCCCTGGTTGCCGATTGCTGACTGTACCCGCCGCACGCGGGGCTGTCCACGAAAACCGCCGAATCAGAAATGATGCCTGATCCCCGGCGCCGCGCCCGTCAGCAAGGGCAGTCGCTGCACCCGCGCCTCAAAACGCAAAGCAGCTGCACCCCAGCGCGCCCCAGAAGCCGGAATGGCTGGAGACGGGCACGGAACTCTTGCGCGCTACGTCGTGGGCGTGGGCGTGCACGCCGCAGGCGCCCTGGCACTGGTGCTGTTGCATGGCGCTGGTCTTTTGCGGCGGCGCGGCGCGGTAGTGGCCGGCCACGTTTTTCACGGGCGACCAGTCGGGCAGCACGGGGATGGCTGGCGGCGCCAGATTGGCAAATTCCGCCTGGCCGTAGACGATCTTGCCGCCGACGATGGTGAGCACCGATTCGATCGACTTGATCGCCTCTTCATCGATGCTGAAAAAATCCGCGCTCAGCACGGCCAGGTCGGCCAGCATGCCTTCCTGGATGCGGCCCTTCTTGCCTTGCTCGCTGGAGAACCAGGCGCTGCCCGCCGTCCACAGTTCCAGCGCCGTGTCGCGCGACAAACGGCTGCCCGCGTCGTACAGGCGCAAGCCGCCCACGGTGCGGCCCGATACCAGCCAGTACAGCGCCGTCCACGGGTTGTAGCTGGCGACCCGGGTGGCGTCCGTGCCGCCGCCCACGGGCACGCCCGAGGCCAGCATGCGGGCGATCGGCGGCGTGGCCTTGGCCGCTTCCGCGCCGTAGCGGTCGACAAAGTATTCGCCCTGGAAGGCCATGCGGTGCTGGATGGCGATGCCGCCGCCCAGCGCCCTGACCCGGTCGATGTTTTTCGGCGTGATGGTTTCGCAGTGGTCGAACATCCAGTGCAGGCCGTCGAACGGGATGTCGCGGTTGACCTTTTCAAACACGTCGAGCATGCGGCCGATCGATTCGTCATAGGTGGCATGCAGGCGGAACGGCCAGCGCTGCTCGACCAGGTGGCGCACCACCTTTTCCAGCTCATCCTCCATGCCGGCCGCCAGCTCGGGACGCGGCTCGAGGAAATCCTCGAAGTCGGCGGCGGAAAACACCAGCATTTCGCCGGCGCCGTTATGGCGGTAGTAATCGTCGCCCTGGCCCGGCGTGACCATCTCCGTCCATTTTTCAAAATCCTCCAGTTCGCGGCCCTTGTTTTGCGTGAACAGGTTGTAGGCGATGCGGATGGTCAGCTGCTCCTTTTGCGCCAGCTCGTCGACGACCGCGTAGTCTTCCGGATAATTCTGGAAGCCGCCGCCCGCGTCGATGGCGCTGGTGATGCCCAGGCGATTGAGTTCGCGCATGAACTGGCGCGTGGAATTGACTTGCAGTTCGCGCGGCAAGGTCGGGCCCTTGGCCAGGGTCGCATACAGTATCATCGCGTTCGGCCGCGCGATCAGCATGCCCGTCGGGTTGCCCGATGCATCGCGCACGATCTCGCCGCCCGGCGGGTTCGGCGTATTTTTATCGTAGCCGACCACGCGCAGGGCCGCGCGGTTCAGCAAGGCGCGGTCGTACAGGTGCAGGATGAAGACGGGGGTGTCGGGCGCGGCCGCGTTGATCTCATCGAGGGTGGGCATGCGCTTTTCGGCGAACTGGAATTCGTTCCAGCCGCCGACCACGCGCACCCATTGCGGGTTCGGCGTGCGCAAGGCCTGATCCTTGAGCATGCGCAGGGCGTCGGCCAGCGAGGGCACGCCTTCCCAGCGCAGTTCCAGGTTGTAGTTCAAGCCGCCGCGGATCAGGTGCAGGTGCGAGTCGTTCAGGCCGGGAATGACGGTGCGGCCGCCCAGATCGATCACGCGGCTGTCCGGCTTGCGGTGGCGCATGACGTCGTCGGCATCGCCGACAGCGAGGAATTTGCCGTCGGCGATGGCCACGGCGCTCGCCTGCGGGCACGACTTGTCGACGGTGTGGAAGCAGCCGTTGATCAGTATCAGCGGCGCGGCGGAGGAAAGGGTCGGTTCGGTCATGATGCGGCTCCATGGTGGCAATGCGGGGGAGGCCGGGGCGCGGCTAGGATCTGCGGTCAGTGTAGCCCAGGGCCCGGGAGCGGACACGGGCCAAAAGATCAGGTATGGCAGGTATGGCGGCGCGCCGACTGGTCTAAGGGCGGGTGCGGCGGCGCGCGACATGGATTACCATGCCGGCAGTAGCGGCTGGGCATGCGTCCGGATGCATTTTTTATCGCGGTTTACCGCATCGCAGGGAGTCCTCATGGATCAAGCACCACACAGCCGTTTATACGGCACCAGCCTGGGCTTTTTGGCCGGGTATGTCGATACGCTGGGCTTCATCGCCCTGTTCGGCCTGTTCACCGCCCATGTCACGGGCAACTTCGTGCTGATCGGCGCCGCGCTGGCCGAACCGACGCGTATCCCCATCCTGCTGAAAATCCTCGCCTTTCCCGCCTTTATCGCCGGCATCGTCGTCACGCGCCTGATGGTGCTGGCCATCGAGCACCGCGGCGGTCCGGCGCTGACCTTGGCCTTCCTGCTGCAATGGATCTTGCTGGCCGGTTTCATGGTGTTCGGCGTGCTGGCCGAGCCGGTCGGCAAGGAAGTGGGCACGCTGGCGATGCTCGCCGGCTTGCTGGGCACGGCCGCCATGGGCGTGCATAGCGCCACCAGCCGTCTGCTGCTGGCGCATCTGGCGCCCACCTCCATGATGACGGGGAACGTGACGCAGATCGTGCTCGACACCGTCGACGTGCTGCGCGGCGCGGCCGACGGGGGCACGCGCGCGCGCTGCGGGAAGTTCTTCTGGCCGCTGCTGGCCTTTGCGCTGGGCGCCATCGCTGCCGGCTTTGGCTACCTGGTCTTCGGTTTCGCGGCGCTGGCCGTGCCGCTGGTGCTGCTGGGCGGCCTGATCGTGGTGGAGCAGCGTAGCGGACGGACAGCCGTGCCCGTGTCCTGACGGCCGCCATGCGCGCCTTCCTGCTGTGGCTGATGTTCATGCTGGCCAGTCCTTGCGGGCTGGCCATCGATGCCGCGCGCGGCATCCATCAGCTGCAGCACACGCGCTGGACGGCCAGCGACGGCGCGCCCGACGACATCATCGTCATGGCACAGGGCCATGACGGTTTCCTGTGGCTGGGCACGCATGCGGGCGTGCGCCGTTTCGACGGCTTGCGCTTCGAGCCCGTGCGCGCGCGCCAGGGCAGCTTTCCCGACACGGTGGCTCTGGCGCTCAAGCGCGCCGCCGACGGCGGCATGTGGATAGGCTGGCAAGTGGGCGGCATCAGCCACGTCAAGGATGGGGTGGTGCGCAATTATGCCGAGCCCCAGGGCGTGCAGGCGGGCGCCATCTGGGGCTTTGCCATCGGCGGCGACGGCGCCGTGTGGGCGGCCGGCGTGTCCGGCATTTCGCGCTTCGATGGCCGGCGCTGGCAGGCGATGGGACCGGCGCAGGGCTACACGGCGCAAAAGGCGTCCGCCGTGTTTGCCGACCGCGATGGCCGCATCGCCGTGTTCAGTGAAAAAGGCCTGTTCATATGGCAGGCGACGCAGTCGCGCTTCGCGCCGCCCATCGGCCGGCTCGACCTGCGCGCGCCGCCGCAGCAGGGACCGGATGGCCGCATTTACTTGCTGGAGATGCGCGGCATCCGCATCATCGAGTCGCTGGAACGCTACGAGCAGCTCGATCATCGGTGGATTTACCGCGATACGAGCGGCACCAGCGGCAGCATGCTGGTCGACCGCGCGGGCACCTTGTGGTTCGACAGCCAGTACGGCTTGCACCGCACGCGCAGCGCCGGCGCGCTGGCGCCGGGGCAGCTGGGCATCAGCAGCGACACGGAATCGTTCCTGCCGCGCGATGGCTTGAGCAATGTCCTCGTCGGCTCCATGTGCGACGACAATGAAGGCAATGTCTGGGTTTCCACGTACGGCGGCCTGGACCGTTTCCGCCAGACCGCGCCCGTGGTCCTGCGCACGCGTGCCGCGCCCGATGTGGCCGAAGTGTTCCATACCCAGGAAATGCTGGCCGGGCCGTCAGGCGCGATGTGGCTGTCGCGCGATGACGTCCTGGGGGCGCTGCTGCTGGCGCGGGCCGACGGCACGGTGCTGCGCGCGCCGCGCCTGGGGCCCGTCAGCGCCATCCTGGCAGCGCCGGGCGGCCTGTGGGTGGCGACACGCGCCGGCCTGCAGCAGCTGGCTGGCGAGGATGGCCGCGTGCTGCGCACGATCGCCTATCCATCGGGCGCGGCCGCGGTCAAGCGCATGCGCGCCGGCGTGCTCGCACCCGATGGCAGCATCTGGGGCGTGTTCAGCGGCGCCGGCGTTTTCCAGTACCGCGACGGGGCCTGGCGGCGCGAACCGCTGTTGCCCGATGGCGGCGCGAAAGTTCCGCTGGCGCTGCTGGCCGACGCGGCCGGGTGCCTGTGGCTGTCGTATGCCGATGGCAGCGTCGCCATGCTGGAACGGGGGCGGCTGCACACCTTCGGTCCCGCGCAGGGCCTGGACCTGGGCAAGATTCCCATGCTGATCGAATACCACGGGCAGGTGTGGGCGGGCGGGCAGCGTGGCGTGGCGCTGTGGCGCGGCGGCCGCTTCGTCGTCCTGCGCAGCGAGCCGGCCAGCGCAACCGAGGGCGTGGTGGGCCTGCTGCGCGCGCGCGACGGCAGCCTGTGGCTCAATCACGGCAGCGGCGCCGCGCACATCTCCGCCGGGGAAGTGGAACTGGCGCTGCGCGACGCCGCCCATGCCATGCGCGCCACCTCGTACGACGCCGTCGATGGCTTGAACGGCAGCATCAGCATGCTGCACAACCGCTCGGTGGCCGAAGCGGACGATGGCAAGATATGGTTTTCGCGCCAGAGCGCGACGTTCTGGATCGATCCGCGCCAGGCGCTTGCTTCCTTGCCGGCGCCACGTGTGGAAATCGGCGCGCTGCTGGCAGACGGCCGGCGCGTCGATTCGGCCGCAAGCGCCGGCCTACAGCTGGCGGCCGGCACGCGCGACGTGCAATTTCATTACAACGCCGCCAGTCTGGGCACGCCGGAGCGTTTGCAGTTCCGCTACCGGCTCGACGGCTACGATACGCAGTGGCAGCAGGCGGGCGGGCGGCGCCTGGCGCAGTACACGGGCCTGGGGCCGGGCAGCTACCGCTTCGAAGTAATCGCGGCGAATGGCGACGGCGTGGACAGCGCTGTGGCGCAACTGCCGTTCCGCGTGCTGCCCGCCTTTTACCAGACCTGGTGGTTCCGCAGCCTGTGCGCGGCGCTGCTGCTGGCCGCCGCGTACGGCGCCTACCGCTGGCGGCTGCGCCAGCACGCCGCGCGCCTGCGGGTGCGGATGGAGGCGCAGCAGGCCGAGCGCGAACGCATCGCGCGCGAGCTGCACGATACCCTGCTGCAGGGCACGCAGGCGATGATCCTGCACTTTCACAATGCCAGCATGGCCATCGCCGAGGATGATCCCGCGCGCGCCGCCATGCTGCGCGCGCTCGACGACGCCGACCGCATGCTGGGCGAGGGGCGCGACCATGTGCACGACTTGCGCGCCGGCGACGACGCCGGCGCGCGCTGGAGCGCCATCCTGCGGCGCGAAGGCGAGCGGCTGGCGGCGCAGCACGGCATCGTGTTCCGCTATGCGGAGGAAGGCGAGGCGCGCATGCTGCATGCGCGCGCCGCGCACGAAATCTACCGCATCGCCAGCGAAGCTCTGCGCAATGCCTTCCAGCATGCGCGCGCGCAAGTGGTCGAGGTGGCGGTGCGCTATGCGCGCGGCGGCATCGAACTGGCCGTGCGCGACGATGGCCAGGGCTTGCCGCCGGTGGTCGCGGCGAACGGGCAGATTCCCGGACACTGGGGCATGCCCGGCATGCGCGAGCGCGCCGCCAGGCTCGGTGCGCGCCTGTCCGTGGGCGGGCGCGACGGCGGCGGCACGCAGTGGCGCCTGCGGGTGCCGGCGCGGCGCGCCTGGCCGGCGGCGCACGGGCCCTTGCGACGCTGGTGGCAGCGCTGGCGCCGTTCAGGCGTCGAGGATGCCGCGCCGTAGCGCGATGGTGACGGCGTGGGTGCGGTCCCTGGCACCCAGCTTGGCCAGGATGGTGCTCATGTGCGCTTTGACGGTTTCTTCCTTGATCTGCAGCAGGGCGCCCGTTTCGCGGTTGGAATTGCCTTGCGCGACCTGCTTGAGCACGTCCAGTTCGCGGTTCGACAGCACGTCGCTGCAGGCATACAGGGCCAGCTCCGCCTCGATCTCGGGCGTGATGTGGCGCCGCCCCGCGTGCACGTTCTGTATCGCCGCCAGCAACTCGTGGCGCAGCGCGCTTTTCAGCACATAGCCGCACGCGCCCGCGCGGATGGCGCGCAGCACCTGCGTATCGCCCTTGTAGGTGGTCAGCACGATGATGCGCGCCTGCGGATGGCGCGCGCGGATGGCGCCGATGGCGTCAAGGCCGCTCATGCGCGGCATCTGCAAATCCATCAGCGTGACATCGGGCTGCAGCGCGTCAAATTGCTGCACCGCCTGCTGGCCATCGGTGGCCTGGCCCACCAGCGCCACGCCGGGAAAGGCACGCAGCAGGGCCGCGATGCCGTCGAGCAGCAATTGGTGGTCGTCGGCGATGAGCACGCGTATCGGTGCCGTATCGCTGCGCATGATGTTGCCTGGCAAAGAGGAGTGATCGATCAAGAGTCGTCGGAAGATGGTAAGCAAAAGGTATTTTACCGCAGCGCCTGCCAGCCTGCAGAGGGGGATTGCTCGGGGGGAGCCTATATTTAGATAGTGGTGCGGGCACGCCGCCAGGCATACGATGCACGGCAGTACCCACTCAACCCTTTCTTCATGGATGACATCATGACCAATCCGAAACTGGAAGTCCTTACCCCCGACAATTGCCAGATCATCTTCATCGACCAGCAGCCGCAAATGGCGTTCGGCGTGCAGTCGATGGACCGCCAAGCGCTGAAAAACAATACCGTGGGCCTGGCCAAGGCCGCCAAGGTGTTCAACATCCCCACCATCATCACCACGGTGGAAACGGAAAGCTTCTCCGGCCATACCTATCCGGAACTGCTGGACGTCTTTCCGGGCAAGGATATCCTCGAGCGCAGCTCGATGAATTCGTGGGATGACCAGAAGGTGCGCGATGCGCTGGCCGCCAACGGCAAGAAAAAAGTCGTCGTCTCGGGCCTGTGGACGGAGGTGTGCAACAACAGCTTCGCCCTGTGCGCGATGCTCGAAGGCGATTACGAGATCTACATGGTGGCCGATGCATCGGGCGGCACCTCGAAGGAAGCGCACGACTACGCCATGCAGCGCATGATCCAGGCCGGCGTGGTGCCCGTGACGTGGCAGCAGGTGCTGCTGGAATGGCAGCGCGACTGGGCCCACAAGGCGACCTATGACGCCGTCATGGCCATCGTGCGCGAACATTCGGGCGCCTACGGCATGGGCGTCGATTATGCCTACACGATGGTGCACAAGGCGCCGCAGCGCATCCATGGCGAACACGCCACCCTGGCGCCGGTGCCTGCCAGGTAAACACCGCGCGGCCATGCCATGCGCCGCGCGCCTGACCGCGCGCGGCGTTTTTTTTATTGAAAGGAATGCGCAATGAAGTTATATGTGATTTCGCTGGCCGTGGGCTTGCTGGTTGGCATCATCTATGCCGTCCTGCAGGTACGCTCGCCGGCGCCGCCAGCCATTGCCCTGATCGGACTGCTGGGCATGCTGATCGGCGAACAGATCGTCCCCAGCGTCAAGCGTCTGATGGCGGGCGAAGCCGTGACCGTGTCGTGGCTGCGCAGCGAATGCGTGCCGAAGATCAGCGGCGTGGACGCCAAGCCGACATTGGCCAAGGCCGAGTCGCAGCAGCAGCAGCAGCAGCAGCAGCAGCAGCAGCAGGACGGCGCCGCCTGAACCCCGCCTGCCGAGTCAAAACGCTAGAACGCGCCCAGCAAGCCGCGCCGGGCGGCCACCGTGGCCGCCTCGGTGCGGCTTGATACGTTGAGCTTGGTCAAAATATTATTTACGTGAAATTTGACGGTGCCCACCTCGATGCCGGCGCTGCGCGCGATCATCTTGTTGCTCTTGCCCGCCGACAGGTGCAGCAGGATGTCGTGCTCGCGTTTCGACAGACGGTTCGCCTCGATGCGGCCGGCCTGCTGCGCCGCCAGTTCCGGCGGCAGGTAGTGCCTGCCGGCGGCCACCTGGCCGATGCATTGCGTCAGTTGCAGGAAGCCGGAATCCTTCAGCAGGTAGCCGCGCGCGCCGGCGCGCAGGGCCCGGTGCACGCTGTCTTCGCCCTGGTAGGTGGTGAGGATGACGATCTTCGCTTGCGCATCGTCCGCGCAGATGCGCTCGATCGCCTCGACGCCATGCATTTCCGGCATGTTCAAATCCATCAGCACCACGTCGGGACGCAGCTCCCGGTACAGCGCCACGGCGGCGCTGCCCGTGCCGGCCTGGCCCAGCAGGCGTAAACCCGGCAGAGATGCGATCAGCGAGGCCAGGCCGGCCAGGATCAGCGGGTGGTCGTCGGCGATCAGCAGCGAAATAGAGGCTGCGTCGTTGCGGGGCGTGTGCATGCTTGTGCTCATGGTGCTGGCAGGGTGAAGTGGAAGACTGTGCCATGGGGCGCGCCGGGCGCATGCCACAGGCGGCCGCCATGCGCGTCGAGGATGCGGCGGCAGATGGCCAGGCCCATGCCCATGCCGTCCGGCTTGCTGGAATACAGGGCGTGGTACAGGCGGCCGGCCGCCTGCGGCGCGATGCCGGCGCCGTTGTCGGCGATGCTGAAATGCTGCACGCCCTCATCGAGGCGCGAGGACAGCAGCACCGTGCGCGGCCGGCCGCTGGTGCCCTGCAGGGCTTCGATGGCGTTCATCAGCAGGTTCAGGAGGACTTGCCGGAATTGCACCGCGTCGGCATGCAGCAGCGGGCGCCCCGGCGCCAGCCGCGTTTGCAGGTCGATGGCGTGGCGTTGCAGCGGCGCGCGCAGCAGCGGCAGCAGGTCCTGCATGGCGTCGTCGGCGACAAAATGCGCATGGCTGCCCGGCGCATGGCAGGCCAGGCCATGCACGCTGCGCAGCACGGCGCTGGCATGGTTGCCGGCGCTGGCGACCAGGGCCAGCGCAGCACGCGCCTCGCCGAGGCGGGGCGGATCGTGGTCGAGCCAGCGCAAGGCGGCATCGGCATTGAGCGCGATGGCCGCCAGCGGCTGGCGCACCTCGTGCGCGACGGATGCGGCAAATTCGCCCATGCCGCCCATGCCGCCCATGCGCTGGGCCGGCGCCAGGCCGGGGTCTTGCTGCTGAGATAAAGAATGCATGCTGGCCATCGCCGTGCTCCTGTGCTGTCGCGGCGTATGCCGCATTGCAACAAGTATGCATGGCATCGTCGCCGGGCCACTTATACGAATGGGGGAGGCGGACGTTTTTTTTGCAAGGCAGGGGCGGAAAACACCGCCGGGCGGGCCGGCGGTGCGAAGAGCGGATCAGGACTTGATAAAGGCCAGCAAGTCTTCGTTCAGGCGGTCCTTGTGGGTGGCCGGCAAGCCGTGCGGCGCGCCTTCATAGATGACCAGCCTGGCGTTCTTGATGAGCTTGGCCGCGGCCTTGCCGGAAGCGTCGATCGGCACGATCTGGTCGTCGCCGCCGTGCACGACCAGGGTCGGCACGGAGATTTTCTTCAGGTCGGCAGTGAAATCCGTCTCGGAAAACTGCTTGATGCAATCGTAGGCGTTCTTGATGCCGCACTGCATGCCCTGCAGCCAGAAGGTGTCACGCATGCCTTGCGACACCTTGTTGCCGGGACGGTTGGCGCCGAAGAACGGCACCGTCAGGTCCTTGAAGAATTGCGAACGGTCGGCCAGTACGCCGGCGCGGATGCCGTCGAAGACGGACATCGGCAAGCCGCCGGGATTGGTGTCCGACTTGACCATCTGCGGCGGCACGGCGCCCACCAGTACGGCCTTGGCCACGCGCTTTTCGCCATGCCGGCCGATATAGCGCGCCACTTCGCCGCCGCCCGTCGAATGGCCGACCAGAGTCGCGCCCTTGATGTCGAGCGCGTCGAGCAGGGTGGCCAGGTCGTCGGCGTAGGTATCCATGTCATTGCCCTGCCATGGCTGGCTCGACAGGCCGTGGCCGCGGCGGTCGTGCGCGATCACGCGGTAGCCGTGGCTGGCCAGGAACATCATCTGGTCTTCCCAGGCGTCGCCCTGCAATGGCCAGCCGTGGCTGAAGACGACGGGCGTGCCCGTGCCCCAGTCCTTGAAATGGATGACGGTGCCGTCCTTGACGGTGACCTTGTTGACGCTGAGCTTGCCCGGCGCGGCGGCGGCAGCGGCAGGCTTGGCGGCGGCGCTGGCGCCACCGGCGGCCAGCAGGCCCGCGCCGGCGGCGACACCGGCGACGCTGACGAGCAGCTTGCGGCGGGAATTGACTTCTTCGGCTTCGATTTTCTTCGACATGATGCTTTCCTTCGGGGATGGGGGAGGGGCCGCTTACGGCCTGGACCAGTGATGGCAGCGGCCAGTCTAGGCCTTCGCGCGCGCCGGCGCCTCTGCCAAAAGACCAGTCGCGCCGGGTCTTCCGCCTGCCTATGATGGCTGGCGGCGGCGCGCCGCGCCGCTTGCCTTTCCCACTGGAGCGAAGATGAAGAAACACTGGATGGCGGCGCTGGCCGGCCCCTTTTTACCCGATGCCGGCTTGCTGTTTGCGCGCGTGGCGGGCGCGCTGCTGGTGCTGCACGTGCACGGCTTGCCCAAGCTGCTGCATTTTTCCGAGGAACTGGCGCACATCGACGACCCGCTGCACCTGGGCCGCGCCGTCACCCTGTACTGCGCGCTGTTCGCGGAAATCCTCTGCCCGTTGCTGGTCGCCGCCGGCTTGCTGACGCGCCTTGCCTGCCTGCCCCTGCTGTTCCTGCTGGGCGTGTCGATGCTGCTCGTGCATCCGGACTGGAGCATCGCCGATGGGCAGTTCGGCTGGCTGCTGATCATCGTCTTCGGCACCATTGCCATCAGTGGCGCGGGACGCTATTCGCTCGATGCGCGGTTGCGGGCGTAATCGGTGATGTCAACGATGTGTCGGGTTACGCTTCGCTAACCCGACCTACGCCTAAATAACACCATTTCACCCCGATCCCCGTCCGCCCCACCAGGCCGGCGGGGATTGTTATTTCCATCAGGAATTTAAGTCTGTGCTTCAAGGTGTGGCAGCGCACGGTGGCGCGCGGCGGACGCGGTTAAGGTAGTGCCAACAGCTTGCTGCTGATCCAGCATTTGATATGGCTCAGCCTGGCAGCGTTTAGCCGCTTCTTTTTCCCAGAAGCGAGGAGAATCATGATTCGGTCACGGCATCGAGCATGGTTGATTTATTCACTATTAAAGGAAACCATCATGAACGCGATTGAAAACACCAGCTCCGAGATGAACGGCACCTCCCAGGATACCCGCCAGGATTTGCACCGCACCATCGACAAGGTGGCTAGCCAGGCACAGCCTCTGGCCGACAAGGTCGCCACGCGCGCCCATGACGGCGTGGACCAGGTGGGCGACCGCATCGAGCAAGTCAGCGACACCGTCAGCAAGGCCTCGGAGCGCCTGATGGCGCGCGGCAAGCAACTGGGCGTCGCCTGCCAGCGCGCCGGCGAGACGGGCCGCGATTATGTGCGCGAGCGCCCGGCCATGTCCCTGCTGATTGCGGCCGCGGCCGGCTATGGCCTGTCGAAATTGCTGGGTTCGCGTAAATAAGTTTTACGCCTTCCTGGAAGCATTTGTCGTGGGCGCTGTTCCCTTCGCCGTCATGGCGGAGAGGGCCAGCGCCCACGCACACAAGGTAGTAGCAAGCAGTAAAGGAGAGTGATGATGCGCTCCATTTTGTTGTGGTTGATTGGCATACCTATTCCCATCATTATTTTGATTGCCCTGTTCGTGCGCTGAATGAGGGAGTTGTAGCGTTACTTCCCGGGGCAAACTACTCACAGGAGATGTAATGGCTACCACCAAGAAAACGCCGTCCACGGACGGTGCGGGTTCCGTATTGAGCAGCATGTCCGGCCCATCCGACAGCAATGCGCCAAACAGCCTGGGCACGGACAATGACGTGACCCGCGCGCTGCTGCAAAAGACGGCCGCCAGCCAGCAGCTGTCCGCCGCCATGGCCGACAATCCCAAGGAAGATGGCCAGTATGGCGAAGCGGCGCGCACGCCGATCGAAGGCGTGCATGTGGCGGCCGGCGAACCGCTGGCCACGGCCAGCACCACGGGCGAAACGCTAGCGTCGCCGAAGACGGGCGATGGCCAGCCCGCGCTGGGCGAGAATGCGCGTAACGCCTCGCTCGATGGCGCCCGCAGCGACGACAGCGGCTGCGTGCTGACGACCAATCAGGGCGTGCCCGTGGGCGACAACCAGAACTCGCTGAAGGCGGGCTTGCGCGGCCCCACTCTGATGGAAGATTTCATCCTGCGTGAAAAGCTCACGCATTTCGACCATGAGCGCATCCCCGAGCGCGTCGTGCATGCGCGCGGTTCGGCCGCCCACGGCTATTTCGAATGCTACAAGGAACAAAGCAAGCTGACGCGCGCCGCGCCGTTCGCCAAGGCGGGCAAGCGCACGCCCGTCTTCGTGCGCTTTTCCACGGTGGCCGGCGAGCGCGGCTCGACCGACACGGCGCGCGACGTGCGCGGCTTTGCCGTGAAGTTTTATACGGACGAAGGCAACTGGGACCTGGTCGGTAACAACATCCCCGTCTTCTTCATCCAGGATGCGATGAAATTCCCCGACCTGATCCACGCCGTCAAGCCCGAGCCGCACAACGGCATGCCGCAGGCGGCCAGCGCGCATGACACCTTCTGGGATTTCGCCTCGCTGTCGCCGGAAATCACGCACATGCTGATGTGGGCCATGTCCGACCGCGCCATCCCGCGCAGCTACCGCATGATGCAGGGCTTCGGCGTGCACACCTTCCGCCTCGTGAACGCCAAGGGCCAGTCCGTATTTTGCAAATTCCACTGGTCGCCCATGGCCGGCACGCACTCGCTGGTGTGGGACGAAGCCGTCAAGATCAGCGGCGCCGATTCCGACTTCCACCGCCGCGACCTGTGGGAATCGATTGAATGCGGCGAGTATCCCGAATACGAGCTGTCGTTCCAGGTCTTCACGGAAGCGCAGGCCGAGGCATTTCCCTTCGACGTGCTCGACCCCACCAAGCTGATTCCCGAAGAACTGGTGCCGCTGATCCCGGTGGGGAAAATGGTCTTGAACCGCAATCCCGACAATTTTTTTGCCGAGACGGAGCAGGTGGCCTTCTGCACGGCGCACATCGTGCCCGGCATCGATTTCAGCAATGATCCGCTGCTGCAGGGCCGTATCCACTCGTACGTCGACACGCAGATCACGCGCCTGGGCGGCGCCAACTTCCATGAAATCCCCATCAATTCTCCGCTGGCGCCCGTGCACAACAACCAGCGCGACGGCATCCACCGCCAGGCCATCAACCGGGGCCGGGTCGCCTACGAACCCAATTCGCTGGCGGGCGGCTACCCGTTCCAGGCCGGCGCGAAGGGGTTCAACAGTTTTCCCGCGCCGACCGAGGGCGACAAGGTGCGCGGCAAGCCCGAGAAATTCGCCGAGCACTATGGCCAGGCGAGGCTGTTCTGGATCAGCCAGACGCCGGTCGAGCAAGACCATATCGTGCATGCGTTCCGCTTTGAACTGAGCAAGGTGCAGACGGTGGCCATTCGCAAGCGCATCGTCGCCATGCTGCGCAATGTCGACGAGACCCTGGCGCAGCGCCTGGCCGATGCGCTGGGCCTGGCGCTGCCGCCCGTCATGCCGTCCGTGTCCATGCTGCCGATCCCTGCGTATCCGCCGTCGCCCGCCCTGTCGCTCTTTTTCCGCCCCGGCAAGACGGGCATCCATACCCTGCGCGTGGCCATCCTCGTCGGGCCGGGCAGCGATGGGGCGCAGGTGCGCAGCATCTATGCCTCGCTGCTGGCCGACGGCGCCGTGCCGCGCCTGGTGGGCAGCCACCTGGGAAAAGTCGACACGAGCGGCGGCGCGCCGCTCGACGTGGAAATCTCGCTCGAAACGGGACCGTCCGTGCTGTTCGACGCCGTCGTGATACCGGATGGCCAGGGCGCCGTGCAGCAGCTGGGCAGCGACGCCAACGCGCTCGACTTCCTGCGCCTGCAATACCGGCACTGCAAGCCGATGCTGGCCATCGGCGCGGGCAAGGGCTTGCTGGACAAGGCTGGCGTGCCGGCGACCCTGCCCGACGGCAAGCCGGACCCCGCCATCATCATCGTCGTGCCGGCGGGCGACGTGGTGAAAGGCGTGGCGGCTTTTAAAAAGGCGCTGGCTGCGCACCGGGCGTTTGCGCGCGAAACGGATCCGCCCCGCGTGTGATGTCCGCTTGAGCGCCAGCGGGGCAGGCCTGGCTTGCCTTGCTGACGCAACAGTGCGCAACAATGTAAACAAGAAAAACGTCCTGCGATGATATGCTGCTGACTAGAACTGTTCATTTGCAACTATTTCTATTACTGCAGCAAAGAACGGCTTCAGCAAACCGGATCGCGATTACCGCATGGACAAGTACACACCTCGCACCTGGGGGCCGGGCGAACGCCCGACCTTGCCCGGGTCGCCATCGATGCCCGAACATTCGACGCCCAAGCGTGTCGCGTATTTCATCGTCGGCCTGATCGTCGCGCTGACGGGGGGACTCGGGAACGGCTTGGTGACGGCCAATTTGCTGAACCTGCAAGGTTCGCTGGCCGCCTATGCCTACCAGATGCAGTGGCTGCCGGCCGCCTACGTGATGACCATCGTCTCGATGAATCTGCTGCTGGTGAAGTTCCGGCAGCAGTTCGGCCTGCGCCTGTTTACGGAAGCGTTCCTGGTGCTGTATGCGCTCGTCACCTTCGCGCACTTGTATGCGAATACCTTGCCGTCGGCGATCGCCGTGCGCGCCGCGCATGGCATGGTGGGCGGCGCGCTGGGCGTGCTGGGGCTGTACTACACCTTGCAGGCGTTTCCCGCGCGGCACCGTCTGAAAGGCGTGGTGCTGGGCCTGGGCTTTGCCCAGCTGGCGCTGCCGCTGGCGCGCATCTTCACGTCCGAACTGCTGCAGATCGGCGAATGGCACGGCCTGTACCTGTTCGAGCTGGGACTGGCCCTGCTGGCGCTGGGCTGCGTGCTGGCCCTGAAGCTGCCGCCCGGCGACCGCGTGCAGACGTTCGAGCCGCTCGATTTCCTCACCTTTATTCTGTTCGCGCCCGGCGTGGCCCTGCTGTGCGCCGTGCTGGCGCAGGGGCGCACGGCGTGGTGGATGGAATCGGAGTGGGTGGGCGTATGCCTGGCGGCTTCCATCGTGCTGATCGCCGCCTCGCTGGCCATCGAGCATAACCGCGCGCGCCCGTTGCTCAACACGCGCTGGCTCACCACGGGCAAGATCGCCAAGCTGTTTTTATCGGTGCTGCTGTTTCGCATCGTGCTGTCCGAATCGACGGGCGCCGTGGGTTTTTTGCAGGCGCTGGGGCTGAACACGGACCAGATGCAGAACCTGTTCATCGTGGTCCTGCTGGGCAGCGTGGCGGGCCTGGTGGTCAGCGCGCTGACGATCAATCCGGCCACCCTGAACCGCTCGCTGATGTTCGCGCTGCTGCTGATCGCAGCTGGCGCCCTGATCGACGCGCACGCCACCAGCCAGACGCGCCCGGTCAACATGTATGTCAGCCAGTTCCTGCTGGCCTTTGGCGGCACGTATTTCCTCGGTCCCACCATGGTGGCCGGCATGGGCGCCGTGATCGCCGAACCGCGCAACCTGGTGAGTTTTTCCGTGATGTTTACCATGACGCAGAACCTGGGCGGCTTGCTCGGGTCGGCCATCGTCGGCACCATCCAGACGGCGCGCGAAAAATACCATTCCAGCTACCTGGTCGAGCACCTCACCATGCTCGACCCGCAGGTGGCCGCGCGCGTGCAGTCCGGTGCCGCAAGCTACGGCGGCGTGCTGACGGACCCGGCGCTGCGCAGCGCCCAGGGCGTGGCCCGCCTGGGCGCCGTCGCCACGCGCGAAGCCAATGTCCTCGCCTACAACGACGTCTTTTTGATGATCGCCGGCGTCGCCGTCGCCACCCTGATCTGGATGCTGGTCAGCCAGTTCTGGACCCGCATCACCACCGGCGCGCGCCGTCTGGTCGGCCCCGTGCGCGATGCGCAGACGGCCATGGCCATCGTCCCCATTACCAATTCGGAACCGAGCAATGACAGAAAATAGCACCCCGCCGCCAGTACCGACGCCTGCACCGCCATCCGCACCCGCAGCGCCACCCGCGCCCGCGGCCAGCAGCACGCCGCCGCAGCCGGACCGGCGCCACCAGTGGCTGTCCGCGCTGGCCTTTGCGGCCGTGGCCCTGGTGGGCGTGCTGATCGTGCTGTATGCGTGGCGTTTGCCGCCGTTCACCAGTCCCATCGTGACGACGGAAAACGCCACGGTGCGGGGGCAGGTGACCATCGTCGGCACGCAGCTGTCGGGCTATGTGGTGGAAGTGACGGTGCAGGACTTCATGGACGTGAAGGAAGGCCAGCTGCTGGTGCGCATCGATGACCGCATCTACCAGCAGCGCTACGAGCAGGCGCAGGCCCAGCTGGCGGCGCAGCAGGCGGCCCTGTCGAACTGGGCGCAGCAGAAGGCCAGCGCGCAGGCGGGCATTTCCGTCAGCGAGGCGGCGCTGGCCAACGCGGAAGCGCAGGCGCGCAAGGCCAGCGCCGACCTCAATCGCGTGGAGCAGCTGGTGGCCGACGGTTCGCTGTCGCAGCGCGAACACGACCAGTCGCGCGCCACGCAGGCGCAGATGGCGGCCGCGCTGGCGCAGGCCCGCGCCAATCTCGACATCGCCCAGCAAAGCGTGCATTCCGTGGTTGTCAACAAGCAGGCGCTGGAAGCGGCCGTGGCCAATGCGCAGGCGGCCGTCAAGGCGGCGAAGATCGACCTCGATAACACGCGCATCGTAGCCCCCTCCGACGGCCAGCTGGGCCAGGTGACGGTGCGCCAGGGTGCCTATGTGAATTCGGGCGCGCAGCTGATGGCGCTGGTGCCGCGCCAGATGTGGGTCATCGCCAATTTCAAGGAAACGCAGATGAACGGCGTGCAGGAAGGGCAAAGCGCCACTTTCCACGTCGACGCGCTCGACGGCGCCGTGCTGACGGGCCAGGTGGAGCGCATTTCGCCGGCCACCGGTTCCGAGTTTTCCGTGCTGCCGGCCGATAACGCGACGGGCAACTACCTCAAAATTGCCCAGCGCATTCCCGTGCGCATCCGCATCGATCCGGGTCAGGCGAATGCGCGCCGCCTCGTGCCGGGCATGTCGGTGGTGGTCAGCGTCGACACGTCGGCCGTGCTGAACGACTCGGCGGACAACCCGGCGCCCCCGCCTGCACCGAAGAAGGCCAAGCCATGAAGCGCCGTCACCTGCTGATGGCCGGTGCGCTGGCGCTGGCAGGCTGCGCCGCCAACGCGCCGCCGCAGCCTGCATCGGCACTGCAACTGCCGTCCGGCTGGCGCGCGCAAGCGATCGGCGCACCTGCGGCGACGGGTGCCCAGGTCGAGCAACTGTGGTGGCAAGCCTTCGGCGATCCGGTCTTGAGCGACCTGGTGGGCGAGGCGCTGGCGCGCAATGGCGACTTGCGCGTGGCGCGCGCCCGGGTGCAGGAATACCGCGCGCGCCTGGCGCAGGCCGACGCGAACCGCGCGCCCAATCTGGCCTTCGACGGTTCGCCCACGCGCACGCGCACCCTGGCGTCCAGCGGCAAGCCGTATGTGACGAATGTCTTCCAGGCCGAACTGCAGGCCAGCTATGAAATCGACGTGTGGGGCCGGCTGGCCAGTCTGAGCGACGCGGCCGGCGAGAGTTACCGCGCCGAGCAGGCCAGCCTCGATGCGGCAGCCCTGTCGATCGCCGCCAGCGTGGCGACCAGTTACCTGAATCTGCGGGGCCTCGACGCGCAGCTGGAGTTGACGCAATCGACCCTGCAGCTGCGCGAACAGTCGCGCGAGCTGGCGCGCAAGCAGTTCGAGGTGGGCTACAGCTCGCGCCTGGAATGGCTGCAGGCGCAATCGGAATACCACGCGGCGGCCGAGCAGGTGCCGCAGCTGCAGCGGCAGATTTTCGAACAGGAAAACGCGCTGGCCATCCTCGTCGGCGGCAATCCCGGCCCCATCGCGCGCGGCTTGCCGCTGGCCGGGCTGGCGGCGCCTGGCGTGCCGGCCGGCTTGCCGTCCGAACTGCTGCGCCGGCGGCCCGACATCGCGCGCGCGGAACACAACCTGGCGGCCGCCAACGCCAGCCTGGCCGCCACGCGCGACCAGCTGCTGCCCTCGTTCAAGCTGACGGCCGTGGGCGGCGGGCAGGCGACCACGCTCACCGATTTCCTGCATGCGCCCACTGCCCTGTGGCGTCTGACGGCGCTGGCGGCCGGCCCCCTGTTCGATGGCGGGCGCGTGCAGGCGCAGACGGATGCGGCCGGCGCGCAGCGCGACCAGCTCGTGTACGCGTATGAAAACGTGGTGCGCAACGCGTTCGCCGAAACGGAGAACAGCCTGGGCGCCCTCTACCGCCTCCAGCAGCAAGCCGTGGAAAACGACGCGCGCCGCGCCGCGGCGGCAGACACCCTGCGCATCGCGCATAACCGCTACCGCAATGGCTACGCCTCGTACCTGGAGGAACTCGACGCCCAGCGCACCCTGTACAGCGCCGACGTGGGGCTGCTGCAGTTGAAGACGCGCCTCCTTGTCGCCTCGGTCGACCTGTACCGCGCCATGGGCGGCGGCTGGTCGGCCAAGACGCAATAGATGCGTGTGCACGGTGCGGCCAGTGTAATATTCTGACCAGGGAAAGCGGCGGCGCCGTGCCAGCTGCTCCCGTCACGAACGAACGAGGTCGCAGCATGACGATTTTTGGCATAGGCATCCACATCCTGATCGCGGTATTTTTTGCGATCCACGTGGTGCGCAACGGGCAGCAGCTGTACTGGCTGCTCATTTTATTCATGTTCCCGCTGCTGGGCAGCGTGGTGTATTTCTTCGCCATCTACCTGCCCGATTCGCGCCTGCCGCAAGGCGCGCGCAAGGTCGCTTCGGTGGCCGTGCAGGTGCTCGATCCGAACCGCGAATTGCGCGAGGCGAAAGCGGCTTTCGAGTACACGCCGACGGCGCAAAACCAGATGCGCCTGGCCAGCGCGCAGCTGGAGGCGGGTGATGCGCAGGAAGCGGCATCGACGTACGAAGCCTGTCTGCGGGGAGCGTTTTCATCGGACCTGGAAATTCGCCTGGGCGCTGCGCGCGCCTATCTGGAATGCGCGCGCGGCGCCGAAGCGCTGGCGCACCTGGAATTCATCCGCCGCACGGATATCCATTTCCGTCCCGAGATGGTGTCCCTGCTGACGGCGCGCGCGCTGGCGCAAAGCGGGCGCCAGGTGGAAGCGAAGGCGGAATTCGACGATGCGCTGACGCGCTACAACAGCTTCGAGTGCCGTGCCGAGTGCGCGATCTGGGCGCTGCAGCAGGGCGACAAGGTGTTGTCGGAACGCCTGCTGCTCGATATCGACAGCGCCATGGCCCGCTGGAGCAGCCATACGCGTTCGATGTATGCGCCGCTGCTGGCGCGCCTGGAGGCCGCACGCCGCTAGCTGGCTTGCCGGTGCCTGGCGCAGATACGCTTACACGCCAGGCACTGGATTCTTCCCTTCAAGCAGTTTGTACCCCTTGCCGTCGAAGCCATAGCGCGCGTGGCCGTTCAGTGGCGTGGCGATGCGCGGCGGGTCTTCGTCCGGCTTGACCTTGACGCCCGGCTTGATCTTTTCGGAGGCGCCCTTGAAGTCGATCAGCAAGTCATCGTAGGCGGCGCCATTGCGCGCCGGCGCGAAGCGCCAGTTCCCCTTGACCATCCAGCACTCGTCCGTTTCAGGACCGCAGGCCCCCATATTGTCCGAGTACAGATCGATGGCGCCATCGAGTGAGGTGACCTTGCCGTCGCCGATTTCAAACAGGGCCAGTTGCGTGATGGTGTAGCCCTGGCCCGTATAACCGTAGCGGATCGCCAGTCCCGGCTTGTTCGCGCCCAGCATGACCCAGTGGACTTCGCCGAGCTGCCCCGACGAGCCCAGGGCGGCGATGTTTTCCAGGCGTTTCACGACTTGCCACTGGCCGTCTTCCGGCGTGCCCTTGGGCGCCAGGAAAAAGACATTCAGCAGCCCCGGCGAGGCATGCGCCGATTCGGCCGTGCCTTCCGTGTTGGCCGTTTCCGCATTCGCCACCAGGATGGCGCTGCCATCGGGCAGCAGCTTGTGGCTGACGGCGCTGACCACGTAACTGAGCTTGTCGACGTGGTTGTCCGGATCGGGCAGGTCGGCCAGCGCATCGTCGCTGTCGTCGCGGTAGGCCTTGCCGAAGACGGCGCGCATCATGGTCGCTTCGCGCTCGCGCGCCTGAGGCGTGTTCATCGCTTCCGTCCTGGGCGCGGTGGCGGACGGCGGCGGCACGTGTTCGACCGATGCCGTTGCATCGGCGGCGGCGGGGACGGCGGCTGCCACGTCGGCTGCCAGGCCGGCGCTGGCGGGGGTGGTCTTGTCCGAGCAGGCGCCGAGCAGTGCGGAGGCTATCAGCAGGACGAGCGGGGTGCGGTAATTCATAGGCAGGGCAGATTGCGGTCATGGAGAATGGGCGCAGTATGCCAGATAGATGAAAGCGAGGGAGCGCGGCCTGGCGGCCCGTCCCTCGCTTCCTTGCCCGCAGGGGGCGTTTTTGCAATCAGCCTTGGCGCTTATTTTTCCAGCGCCACCCTGTCATCGCGCCGCAGCGGCGCCTTCTGGCGGCGCAGTTTCGCCATGCCGCGCTTGAGCAGGTGCTCCAGGTCGTCGATGTAGGTGAACACGGCCGGTACCACCAGCAGGCTCAATAAGGTCGAGGTGATCAGGCCGCCGATGACGGTAATGGCCATCGGCGAACGGAAGCTGGGGTCGGCGCCCCAGCCCAGCGCCAGCGGCATCATGCCGGCGCCCATGGCGATCGTCGTCATCAGGATGGGCCGGCTGCGCTTGTGGCAGGCGTCGACCAGCGCGTCGAAGCGGTTCATGCCGGCCTGGCGCGCCAGGATCGCATAGTCGACCAGCAGGATGGAGTTCTTTGTGACGATCCCCATCAGCATGATCAGGCCGATCATCGACGGCATCGACAGGGCGCTGCCCGTGATCAGCAGCGCCACGAAGGCGCCGCCGATCGACAGCGGCAGCGCCGCCAGGATGGTCACCGGCTGCATGAAGTCCTTGAACAGCAGCACCAGCACGCAGTAGATGCACAGCACGCCGATCAGCATGGCCAGGCCGAAGCTGGCGAACAGCGAGGCCATTTCCTGCGCGTCGCCCAGTTCGGCGATCTTCACGGACGGCGGCAGATTCTTCATCGACGGCAGCGCGCGCGCTTCTTCATTCAGTTCGCCGAGCGTGCGCGAACCGAGTTCCACGTCGAGGGTGACGTTGCGGCTGCGGTTCAACCGGTCGATCTGCGCCGGGCCGCTTTCCATCGTCACCGTGGCCACGTTCGCCAGGCGCACGGGGCCGTTCTTGCCGGGCACGGTCAGGCGCTCGATGGCGGCCAGGTCGGCGCGCACGCTGTTGGGCAGCTTGACGCGGATCGGCACCTGCCGCTCGGGCAGGTTCATTTTCGTCAGGTCCGTGTCGTAGTCGCCGGCCGTGGCCACGCGCACGGTCTCGCCGATGGCTGCCGCCGTCACGCCCAGGTCGGCCGCCTTGGCGAAATCGGGGCGCACGATGATTTCCGGACGCACCAGCGAGGCGCTGGAATTGACGTTGCCGATGCCTTTCAGGCCGCGCAGTTCACGCTCGACCTTTTGCGCCGCGGCCATCAGCGCCACCGGGTCTTCCGAGCGCAGCACCAGCTGCATCTTGACGCCCGTGTCGGGCGGCCCCACCGTGAAGCGGGCGCCGGGGATCGTATCGAGCTTGTGGCGCAGCTGCGTTTCCAGGTCCGCCATCGATTCCTTGCGCTCCGTGCGATGCACGGTGGTCAGGGTCAGCACGGCGCGGCGCGCCTCGGCCGCCGCGCCGGGGGCGAAGGCGTCGCCGCTGGAGCCCCCGCCGATCGAACTGAAGACGCCCTGGATGCCTTGTGTGCGCATGGCCGCGTCGCGCGCCATGGCTGCCACGGCCTGCGTTTCGCCGAGGGTGGAGCCGGGCGGCAGTTCCAGGTTGATCTGCGTCTGCGCGCGGTCGGCGGCCGGCACGAAACCGGTCGGCAGCAGCGGCACGAGCGCGATGGCGCCGACAAAGAACAGGGCCGCGGCGATGGCCGTGATGCCGCGGTGGTTCAGGCACCAGCGCATGACCGTCAGGTAGCGCGTCATCAGCCAGCCGTCCTGTTCCTCCTTGTGCGGCAGCGGTTTCAATATGTAGGCCGCCATCATCGGCGTGAGCAGGCGCGCCACCACCAGCGAGGCCAGCACGGCCAGCACGGCCGTCCAGCCGAACTGCTTGAAGAACAGGCCGGGAATGCCGCTCATGAAGGCCGTCGGCAGGAACACGGCCACCAGCGCGAAGGTGGTGGCGATCACCGCCATGCCGATTTCGTCGGCCGCTTCCATGGCCGCTTCCATGGGCGACTTGCCCATGCGCAGATGGCGCTCGATGTTTTCGATTTCCACGATGGCGTCGTCGACCAGCACGCCGACGACCAGCGCCAGCGACAGCAGGGTGACGGTATTGAGCGTGTAGCCGAACCAGTAGATGCCAAGGAAGGCCGGCATCACGGACAGGGGCAGGGCGGCGGCGGCCACCAGGGTGGCGCGCCAGTCGCGCAGGAACCACCACACCACCAGCACGGCCAGCAGCGCGCCTTCGTACAGCAACTCCATCGAACCGTCGAAGTTTTCCTCGACGGGGAAGGCGTTGTCGATCGACTGCTGCAGCACCACATTCGGGTTTTCCTTTTGCAGGTCGGCGATGGCGTCGCGCGCGCCCTTGGCGACGGCCACTTCGCTGGCGCCCTTGGTGCGGAATACCTCGAAGGCGACCACGGTCTTGCCATCCTGCTCGGCCAGCGCGCGCGGTTCGGCAATGGTGTCGCGCACGGTGGCCACCTGGTCCAGGCGCACATGGCGGCCGTCCGGCAGCGGCACTTCCACGCGCGACAGTTCATCGGCCGTTTTCACGGTGGCGATGGTGCGCACCGACTGCTCGGCGCCGCTGACGTCGCCGCGGCCGCCCGGCGCTTCGCGCTGCACCAGGCGCAGCTGGCGCGAGACGTCGAGGGCCGAGACCTTCAATGCCGCCATGCGCGCTTCGTCGAGTTCCACCTGGATTTCGCGGTAGACGCCGCCCACGCGGTTGACGGCGCCCACGCCGGGCACGGTCAGGAGGCGCTTGGCGACCGTGTTGTCGACGAACCACGACAGGTCGGGAGAGTCGAGCGGGTTGTCCACGCCGGGTTTTGCCGTGGCGATAAAGGTCAGCACCACGCGCCCGGCCGTGGACGCCTTGGTGACGGTGGGATCGCGCAGCTCGGCCGGCATGTCCGCCTTGACCCGCGCGACGGCGTCGCGCACATCGTTGACGGCTTCGGCGATCTGCTTTTCCAGAATGAATTCGACGGTCACCGTGACGACGCCATCGAGCACCTTGGTGTAGATGTTTTTCACGCCTTGCAGGGTGGCGACGGAGTCTTCGATCTTGCGCGCCACTTCCGTTTCCAGCTGGGCCGGCGCGGCGCCGGGCAGCACCGCGCTGACGGTGACGATGGGCAGTTCGATGTCGGGGAAATCCTGCACCGGATTGGCCTTGTAGGCCAGCAGGCCTGCCAAAGTCAGCAGCGCGAACAGCATGATGGCCGGGATCGGATTCTTGATCGAGAGAGAGGAAAAATTCATGGCTTGCCTTACTTTTTCGCTGCCACGGCGGCCGGCGCAGCAGGCTTGGCTGCCGCCGGTGCCGCTACCGGGGTGGCGACATTGCGTACCAGGTCGCCGTCATTGAGGAAGCCGGCGCCGCTGACGACGATGGTCGTGTCGGCCGTGATGCCGCCTAAAATCTCGATGCGGTCGCTCAGGCGCCGTCCGGCCTGCACCTTGATCTGGCTGACCCGCTGGTCGGGATTGAGGCGGAAGACATAGCTGAAGCCGTCGCGCACGGCAATCGCCTGCTGCGGCACCGTCAGCGCGCCCGAGGTGCCCAGTTCAAATTCGCCGCTGGCGTACATGCCTGCCTTGAACGGCGCATTGTTGCCCGTGCTGGCCGGCAGGTCCACGTACACGAGGGCGGAACGCGTCTGCGGGTCGACCGTGGGGGCGATCATGCGCACCTTGCCCGTCAACACGCTGCCATTGGCCGCCTTCACTTGCGCCAGCGTCCCTGGTTTCAAATTGAGCAGCTCGGTGGCCGTCACTTCGGCGCGCCATTCGAGGCGGCCCTGGCGGATCATGCGGAACAATTCCGTGCCGGCGCCCACCACCGAGCCCACGGTGGCCGAGCGCGAGGAAATGATGCCGCTGTCGGGCGCCACCACCTGCGTGTATTTCAGGCGCAGCTGCTGCGACGCCAGCTGCGCCTTGGCGGACGCGATGCGCGCGTTGGCCGTCTGTTCTGCCGTCAGGTACTGGCTGATCTGCTGCGCGCTGATGGCGCCCGTGCTTTGCAGCGAGCGGGCGCGCTGCGCGTTGGCTGCCGCCTCGGCCGCATTCGCTTCCGCTTCCAGCACGGCGGCCCTGGCCTGCGCCACGTCGGCGTTCACCGTGTCGTTCGAGAACACGGCCAGCACCTGGCCGGCGCGCACGACGTCGCCGACATTCACGCGCACGTCGGTGAGGCGCAAGCCGTTCGACTCGCTGCCGATGACGGCTTCCTGCCAGGCGGCGACGTTGCCGTTGGCGCTTAACTTGATGGGCAGGCTGGCCGTCTGCGGCTTGGCCGTGGTGACGGTCAGCGCGGGTTTTTGCGCCGCCTTCTTGTCCTTTGCCTCGTCGGCTGCCGTGGAAGCCGATGGGTACAGGGCCACGCCCGCGCCCAGCATTACGCAAAGGGCGGCCAGGGCGAATGCCGTGGGTGTCAAAATCAGTTTTTTCATGTTGTCGTATCCGTCAAGGTGCGTTGTTGGCGATGGCGCTGCTGCCGTTCCAGCCGCCGCCGGCGGCGCGGTACAGCGCCACCCAGGCGGCGCTGCGTTCGCGCTCGAGGTTGACCACCGTGTTTTCGGCGGCCAGGCGCGTGCGGCGGGCGTCTTCCAGTTCGATCAGGCTGGCCAGGCCGTTCCTGTAGCGGTCTTCGGTGGCGACGAACGACACGCGGTAGCCTTCCAGCGCGGTTTTGGCATGCTCGCTGCGCGCGTCCGTGCTGGCCAGGTTGACCAGCGCCTCTTCCACTTCGCGCACGGCCTGGCGCACGCCGGCGCGGTATTTCACCACGGCTTCGTCGTAGCGCGCCGTGGCCGCGTCGACCTGGGCGCGGCGGGTGCCGCCGTCGAAGATGGGCAGGCTGACGGCCAGCGGGCCGATGCTCCAGGTGCTGGCCGTGATGCTGGTGCCGCCGGCGCGGATATTGCCCTTGCCGATGGAGCCTGCCAGGCTCAGGCGGGGATAGCGCTGCGCCTGCGCGCCGCGTACTTCGAAGCTGGCGGCCGCCACTTCGCGTTCGGCGCTGTAGATGTCGGGACGCTGGCCCAGGGTTTGCGCCGGCAGTTCCGCAATCGCCACGGGCGAGGGCAGGATGGCAGGGCTGGCCGCCAGCTTCTGGCGCAGCGACGCTTCCGGCATGGCCGACAGGGCCACCAGCGCCTTGACATTCACGTCGCAGGCGGCGCGCTGTTCGATGGCGCGGCTGGCGCCTTCGGCGGCGCTGGCGCGGGCCAGGGCGGCGTTGGCGGGCGGCTGGAAACCGGCGCCGGCGCTCAGCTCCGTCAGGCGTGCCGAGTCGCGGCGCGAGGCCGCATCCTGTTCGGACACGGCCTGCAATTGCTGACAGGTGCGCAAGGCGTAGTACTGGTTCGCCACTTCGGCGGCCACCGAGACGCGGGCTTCATGCCAGAGCGCGCGGGCGCTGCCGTAGCGCTCCTGCGCCGCGTCGCGCGTGGCGCGGTTGGCCCCAAACACGTCGATTTCCCACGACGCCTGCAAGGCCGCCTGCGAGGTGGTGCCGCTGGGCTGCGCCGATTGCTGGCTGGTGCGCACCACGCTGCCTGTCGCGTCGAGCTTGGGCGCCAGCGCGGCGCCGCTGGCGATGCTGTCCGCGCGCGCCTGCACGATGCGCGTGCCGGCGGCGGCGATGGTGGGGCTGACCTGCTGCGCGTCGGTGATCAATTCCACCAGCAGGCTGTCGCCCTGACCCTGCCACCAGCTGGCAAGGTCCGTCAGCTTGCCGTTGTGCGGCAGCGGCGCCTGCCACTGCGCGGGTGCGCTGGCGGCCACCGCAGCGGGCGGCCCCTGCAGGGCGCAACCGCCCAGCGCCAGCACGATGCTGGCGGCCAGGGCGCGTTGAACGGTGCATCGAATAATCGTCATGCTGGTCCTTCTGCTTGTCGTTGAGTGGTAGAGGGGGGAGTGGCCAGGCGCCGGCGCTCCACGTCGGCCATGGCCAGCGCGTAGTCGGTCAAGCGCGCTAGCCAGGTGTCGATCGCGTGCGGCGATTCCAGCAGTTGCGGGCGCAGCGTTTGCAGCACGTCGGCGCCCACCATGTGCTGCAGGGCCAGCGAGGCGATGGAGAACGCCAGCCGGTGCATGTCGTCGCTGTTGGCTGGCGCGCCCAAGTGGCGCGCCAGCACGCGCGTGAGGGCCTCGTGTTCGGCACGGATGTTCTGGTCGACCTCGCGCGCCCACAGGCCCGTCGGTTCGAGCATCTCGCGGCACCACAGGCGCATGCAATCGCGCGCGATTTCTCCCTGCTGCATGGGGGCGAGCAATTGCGCATAAAAGCCTTCCAGACTTTGGCGCAGGGTGAAATGCGGTTGCTCGTACAGGGCGATATTGTCTTGTGGATTAGATAGTTGATGGGAGAAGGCGGCGCGGTACAGGCCCGCCTTGTCGCCAAAATAATAGCGGATGGCCGCCGCGTTGGTGCCGGCCGCCTGCGCCAGTTCGCGCGTGGAGGTCTTGGCGTAGCCCTGCCCGGCAAACAGGCGGATGGCGCTATGCAGCAGGCGCTCGCGCGACTGCTCGCCATCGGAGCGGGGCTTGCGCCCGTCGTCGGCGCTTGGTGTTGGGGAAATGTTTTTTTCAATCATGTCGGAGATTTAATCATATATCTCAAACGATTGATATAACTAAATCGCTTGATTTAGTTAAGGAAAGATGAAGATGCGGTAAAACGCGGGCAAAAAAAAGCCCGCGAACTGGTGCGGGCTGAATCCAATGTTCAGGGAACGAATTGGAGGAGACAGTTCCACAATAGCGCTGAAAATGGTGCGGTGCAATACCGTAGAACTACGGTATAGGCCCGTTTTAAATGGCAAAAAAACCATATTTTATGTTGCGGTGCACCGGGATCAGGGTTTGCTGCGCAGGGCCAAGGTAAACGTGCTGCCGGAACCGTAGTCGCTGTTGAAGAACAGGGCGCCGCCGATGGCGTTGGCCAGATTCTGGCACAGGTACAGGCCCAGTCCCGCGCCTTCCACGTGGCGCGTGGAAGTGGAATCGAGTTGCGAGAAGGCCTGGAACAGCTTGGCCTGGTCTTCTTCCTTGATGCCGGCGCCGCTGTCGGCGATGCTCATTTCCGTCACCTGCACGCCGTCTTCCTCGCGCTGGGCCAGGCTGATGCGCACCGTGCCCTGTTCCGTGAACTTGATGGCGTTGTTGAGCAGGTTGATGAGGATTTGCGTCAGCGCGCGGCGGTCCGTCTCGATGATGGCGGGCGGCCGGCCCGCTTCGCCCAGTGCCATTTCCAGCGCCAGGCCCTTTTGCTGGGCCAGCGGGCGCAGGGTGTCGGCCACTTCGGCCATCAGGTCCTGGCAGTGCACGGGTTCGATCGACAGGGTCAGTTTGCCCGCCTCGATCTTGGCCACGTCGAGGATGTCGTTGATCAGCGAAAGCAGGTGGCGCGCGCTGGCGCGGATGGTGTTGAGCTGCTTGTCCTGGTCCGACGTCAGGGGGCCGGGCAGTTTCATCAGCAGCGCGCCGGTGAATCCAATGATGGCGTTCAGCGGCGTGCGCAGTTCATGCGACATGTTGGCGATGAAGGCGGACTTCATGCGGCTCGCCTCGGCCAGTTCCAGGTTTTTCAGGGCGATTTCGCGGTTGATGGTTTCCAGTTCGGCCGCATGGTGCGCCAGGCGCATGTTCAGCTCGATCACCTGGCGTTCGCGCGCCTGCAGTTCGCCGTTGACCTGCACCGCCTGTTCATATGTGGAAATGAGCAAATCGAGGATTTGCTGGCGCTCCGCATTGATGAAGTGCTTCTGGTCGCCCAGGTACAGGGCGATGCCGATTTCCACGTTCTGGTTCTTGCGCAGCTTCTGATTCATCAGCATGTGGCTGATGCGGTTGAGCAGGTAGTCTTCCGCGTAAGGCTTGCGGATGAAATTGTCGGCGCCGCACTCGATGCCGCGGATGATGTCCTTCGGGTCGTTGAGCGAGGTGACGAGGATCACGGGAATGTCGCGCAGGGTCGGGTCGGACTTGATGGCGCGGCACAGGTCGTAGCCATTCATTTCAGGCATGACGATATCGGACAGCACCAGATGCGGCTTGCGCTCGCGGATGGCGGCCAGGGCCAGCTGGCCATTCGCCGCCACGCGCGCGTTATAGTGCAGCGACTGGATCAGGCGGCGCAAGCGCTCCGCCTGGGTCGGGCTGTCCTCGACGATCAGGATCTCGATTTCGTCAGGCTTGATTTGGTTGTTGGAGTCCACAGACCTCTCCTAGGATTTCAGTGTGGTGATGCTGGGCGCGGTGAGCGCGCAATATCGACATCGTATGACTATATCGGATTTAGGTCTGTAAAAGTAACTTCCAAGTAACTATTTTGCCCACAGGGAATGCTGTGGCCGCCTGTCAGTTTTCGCCCTGGAACTGGCCGGCGCGATAGGTCAGTACAAGGGTGTCGCGGTGGCCGTGTTCGCCGATGGGCTGGATCGGCGTCGATTCGTGGATCACGGCAGCGTCGTCGAGCAGCAGCAGCGACCATGGCTCGGTCAGGGTAAAGCGCTTGCCGTTGGGGCCCTCCGCTTCGAAGATGCGCGTCTCGCCGCCCTTGACCTGTTCGCGCCCGATCAGCAGCACGGCGACGAAATCGACGCCGTCGCGGTGCGCGCCTTCCGGCGTGGGGCGGCCGATGCCATCGGTCGTATCGATGCGGAACTGGTGCGCCTCGATGAACCACGGCTGGCGGCCCTTGACCTGCGAGCAGGCGTCGCCCAGTGCGCGAATCAGCTGTTGCCAGGCCGCTTGCGCGACGATGGCCGGGTCGACCGGTTCGAACAGGCGGTGCATGCCGCCGTGCAGGGCGTTGTATTCCACCGGCTGCCAGTGCGGACGGTGCGCCGTCTGCGTCAGGCGCTCGCCATCCTGCACGAAGCACGAATGGCGCCGGCGCCGATAGCGGCCGCCATCCTTCAGGTAATTGTCCAGCGCCAGGGTATTCCAGCTTGGTTCCAGCGCGCGCAGGGCGTCCAGCGGGCAGCCGGCCAGCGCGGCCACGTCCTGCGGGCGCAGGACGGCATAGCCGTCATCGCGCAAGGCTTCCTTGACGTGGGACGGGTCGGTAAAGATCGGTGCGGAAGTGCTCATGGCGGTGCCGGCCGCAATGCGGCCTGTCTCAGTTTATCCAGCCTGGCATTCTACGACTTCGCGGCGTTTCCTGTGCAGTGCGACAGGAATTATTCTTGTTTACTTAAAAATTCTTTACCAGGGTCAGACGCAGCGAGCGCGATTCCACCGGATGGAAGTGGATGTCGTCGGCGGGCTGCGCTTCGCCGGGCAGGCGCGAGGCATAGTAGTAATCGATGGCCGCGTCGCGCCGGTTGGCCAGGTTGTAGCCCTCCAGTTCCATGCGCAGGGTCTTGTCGACCTGGTAGGCGATGCGCCCGTTCAAGCCGACGCTGGCGGCGGAGCGTACGCTGTTGTCTTCCACCAGGGGGCGCGGGCCGAAGTAGCGCAGGCGCAAGGAGCCCGACCACGGCCCCGGCGGCGTCACCGTCATGGCCAGCTGGGCCACGCCTTCGATGGCGCCGGGGATGAAGTCGCCCGCCGGGTCGCTGCCGCGCGAGCGCGCCCGCGCATACGCGAGGTCCAGGTCCAGCGACAGCCAGCCGGCCGCCTTGTAGTAGCTGGAAAACTCGATGCCGTAGCGGCGGCTGGGGCGGCCCGCCTGCGTGGCGCCCGCGTCGCCGATGAACAGCAGCTCGGAATCGAAGTCCAGGCGGTACAGCGACAGCGAGGTTTGCAGGCCGGCGATGGCGGCGCTGCGCAAGCCCAGTTCCAGGCCGCGCGAGCGCACCAGGGGCGTGACCTTGCCAGCCGCCTCGCCCGTCTTCGGATCGACCGTGATGGTCGTGCCGCGCGCGTCGTTGCTGTGAAAACCGTTGCCGATGTTGACATATGCTTCCGTCTCGCGCCACGGTCCCGCGATCACGCTCAAGCTGGGGCTGAACAAATGCTCGCTGGCCTTGCCCGAATTGGCGGCGCGGTCGCTGCGCACGTCGAAGCGGTAAGCATCCGCACGCAGGCCGGCCACGGTGCGCAGCGATCGCGACCAGCGCGTGCTGTTTTCGGCATACACGCCGATGCTCGTTTCGACGAGATGGTCTTGCCGCGTGGTCGACAGGACCTGGCGCTGGCGCGTGTTGTACAAGCCATTGTGGATATTGTCGTTCTGCAGTTGCAGGCCGATGGTGGTGTCGCTGCTGCCCCTGTCCGTGTGCCGGTGCCAGGTGTGGCTGGCGTCGAGGCCGGCCGTCACGCGGTGGTCGGGCTGGGCGAACTGGTCGCCGTTGAGCGGGTCGTCCATCGCATACGTAAAATTCGAGAACAGGGCCAGGCGGTTGGCGATCACGTACGCGCTGACCCTGGACGACACGTCGTCCGTCGTCTGGCGCCAGGCGCCCGACAGGCTGTAGCGCTGCGCCTTGCCGCCGTCGCTGGCATCGACGGCGTCGAAGCGGCCCAAGCTGCCGTCCTGCACGGCGCGCAGCGGAATCTGGTCGGTGGCGTTCCAGCTGGCGTCATACGCCATGGCCGTGACGTTGAAGCCGTTGTTGGCATAGCCTTCGCTGTAGCGCAGCACGCCATTGCGCTTGCGGTAGCGGTCCGGCTGCGTGAACGGGCCATCGTTGTGCTGCGCTTCGAGCGCGTACAGCAGGCTGCCGTCGCCCGCATCGATGGAGTCGGCCAGCAGGGCGCGGCGAAAGCCGTTTTGCCCGATGCCCGCGCTGGCGATGCCTTGCGTCAGGCGGTTCGCGTAGACGACGGACGCCGCGCCCGCCGAGGAAAAATCGCCTTGCGCCGCCGCATACGGCCCCTTCTTGTAATCGAGGCGCATGGCCAGTTCGGGGATCAAAAAGTTCAGGTCCGTCCAGCCTTGTCCGTGGCCATGGCTGCGCTGGTTGACGGGCATCTCGTCGACCGTGGTGCGCAAGTCCGTGCCGTGATCGAGGTTGAAGCCGCGCAGGTAGAACTGGTTGGCCTTGCCCTCGCCGCTATGCTGGCTGACGATCAGCCCCGGCACGGCTTCGAGCAATTCGCCGGGCCGGTAGCTGGTGCGCGCATCGAGCTGCTGTTGCGTGACGCTGCCCGCGTTGGCCGAATCGGCCACGCCCAGCTGGTTCAGGCGCGAACCGTCGACCAGCACGCGCTGGAAGAGGTCGTCGGCGTGGGCGGCGGTGGCGGAAAACAGGGCCGCGAGGAGGAGGGGAAGGGAGCGTGGCGTCATGGGTATGCCGGGAATTAGCGGATCGGCCATTCCGTGTTCTTGCGGTCGAAAATCAGCGTCTGGATGCTGCCGCTGTCCTGCACGTTGAGGGTATTGCGCTGGCTGGGCAGGAAGTCGGTCAGCAACTGGTTATGAATGCGCGTGGCGGGGGCCAGGCGCGTGCGTTCGATCTCCTGGAAGATCACCACGTTGTCGGCGTTGACCTTCATGCCGACCCAGTTCAGGCGCAATCGCCTGCCATCCGGCCCCACGAGGTAAAACTGTTTCTCGACATAGCGGCGCAGCGCCGCTTCGCTGTCTTCCTGGCTCAGGTCGAACCGGCGCTGGTATAGATTCGTCAGCAGCGCCTCGACGTCGTGGCCCGTGTAGGTGTGGACCACTTCCGTGCTGCCGCTGGCCGCGTTATAGCTGATGTCGGCGATGCCCATGTGGAAGTTATGGGCGCCTGCCGCCATGCTCGCGCAGGCCAGCGTGACGGCCGTCAGTACACGCCAGCGCTTCATGCCTCGTCGCCCTTGGCCGAGCCATTGCTCTTGCCTTTCAACGGCGGATGAAAGTCGCGCATCAGCTTCTCCTTGGGTGATTTTTTCGCTCCTGAACAGTTCCACACGCGAAGGCGTGACCTTGCGCGCCGGAGGCGGTGCGGTAGGTCTTCGGGGGGAGCAGAAAGGTATGCGCATGGTCACCCTGACGTTGTTGTAAGGAAATAGTGGCAACTATTCTATACGCAGGGTGGGGCCGTCCTTGTTTTGATTTGCAATAAAGAAAGGCGGATGATGGACCGGCTTTTGCCGGGCGCCGTCAGGTGGATGCTTTATCTGATTTTGCTCGGGAAAGCAGCGCTTTTACTCACTTTTCATCAGGCTGTCGCGCAACTGGTTCAGTTGTTGTTTCATGTCCACAATCTGTTCCACGCTGCAGTGGCTGGCCGTCAGGATGGCTTCAGGCAGCAGGGCCGCTTCGTGGCGCAGCTGGTCGCCCTGCTGCGTGAGGGAAATGATGACCTGGCGCTCGTCGCTGGCGGCGCGCGTGCGCGTCAGCAGGCCCGATTGCTCCATGCGCTTGAGCAAGGGCGTCAGGGTGGCCGAGTCGAGGAACAGGCGCTCGCCCACTTCCGACACCGTCAGGCCGTCGCGCTCCCACAACACCATCATCACCAGGTACTGCGAATAGGTCAGGCCGAGCTTGCGCAGGAGCTTGCGGTACAGCTTGTTCATTGCAAGCGAGGTCGAATACAGCGCAAAGCACAGCTGGCCGTCCAGGCGCGGCACCTGGTGCAAGGGGTTGGGGGCGGTGGTGGTATCCATGGGCACAGTATATATAGTGCGCTACTTAGTTGCAAGCGACCCCAATGCCGCCAAAGCCTGCGCGTCGAGCCTGAGCGCGCCGGCGGCGACATTCTCGCGCAGATGCGCCATGGACGAGGTGCCGGGAATGACCAGCATATTCGGCGCGCGCTGCAGCAGCCAGGCCAGCGCCACCTGCATCGGCGTGGCTTGCAGGGCGGCCGCCACCTGGTTCAAGGTATCGGACTGCAGCGGCGAAAAGCCGCCCAGGGGGAAGAAGGGCACATAGGCGATGCCTTGCGCGGCCAGGGTGTCGATCAGCGCATCGTCCGCGCGGTGCGCCAGGTTGTAGTGGTTCTGCACGCAGACGATGGGGCTGATGCGCTGGGCCTCGGCCACCTGGCCGGCATCGACATTGGACAGGCCGATATGGCGCACCAGGCCTTCCCGCTGCAGCTGCACCAAGGCGGCCAGCGGCTCGGCAAGCGACGAGCCGTCCGGGCCGGCCATGCCCGGCGCGCGCAGGTTGACCACATCGAGCACGTCCAAGCCCAGGTTGCGCAGGTTGTCGTGCACGGCGTCGCGCAGTTGCTGTGGCGATGCGGCCGGCAGCCAGGACTGGTCGGCGCCGCGCACGAAGCCGATTTTGGTGACGATGGTCAAGCCGTCGCGGTATGGATGCAGCGCTTCGCGGATGATCTGGTTGGTCACGTGGGGGCCGTAAAAGTCCGACGTGTCGATATGGTTGATGCCCAGTTCGACGGCTTCGCGCAGCACGGCAACGGCGGCGGCGCGGTCCTTCGGCGGGCCCCAGACGTGCGGGCCGGCCAGTTGCATGGCGCCGTAGCCGAGGCGGTTGAATGCGAGGTCGCAATGGGCGGGCGTGAATCGGTCGCTGGCGGGGTCATACGTGTGCATGGGAGCTCCTGTGTGGTGGTAAGGGACGGGAGCAGCCATCGTAAGGGCGATTGCGCTGTATGATAATCGGGTCAATCCTGCACAGGCTGTACTTATTTAAGCACAATCTTACCCCGTGAAAGCGCTCCTCATGCATGCAGACAACCCTTCCATGGCCGACCTGTCCGCCTTTGCCCTGGTGGCCGAGCACCGGGGTTTTCGCCAGGCCGCGCGCGCCAGCGGGCAGTCGGCGTCGGCGCTGAGCGAGGCGCTGCGGCGGCTGGAGCAGCAACTGGGCATCCGCCTGCTGGAACGCACCACGCGCAGCGTGACGCCGACGGCAGCCGGCGCGCTGTTGCTGACGCGTTTGCGTCCGGCGCTCGAGGAAGTGAGCAGCGCGCTCGATGTGCTGAACGACTTGCGCGACAGTCCGCGCGGCACCTTGCGCCTGAACGTGCCGGTCAACGCGGCGCGCTTCTTTTTGCAGCCCATGGTCGACCAGTTCCTGCGCGCCTATCCGCAGATCAGGGTCGAGCTGGTGGTCGATAATAATTTTGTCGATGTAGTCGCCAGTGGCTGCGACGCCGGCATCCGCTATGGCGAGCGGCTGGAGCAGGACATGATCGCCATCCCGATCGGCCCGCGCACGCAGCGCTTCGCGGTGGCGGGCGCACCGTCCTACCTGGCGCAGCGGGGCGTGCCCGTGCATCCGCGCGAGCTGCTGCAGCACGCCTGCCTGCTTGGGAAATTCCTCAGTGGCGCGATTCCCCCATGGGAGTTCGAACGCGATGGGCAAAAAGTGAGCGTGGAGCCGGACGGCCCCGTGATCGTCACGCCGACGGCGGCCGACTTCGCGGTCAGCATGGCCATCGCCGGCCATGGTCTGGTCTATCTGTTTGAAGAGTGGTTGCAGCCGTATATCGATGCGGGCCAGCTGCGGCCCGTGCTGAAAGACTGGGCGATGCCCTTTCCCGGCCCGTTTTTATACTATGCGGGCCGGCGCCACCTGCCGGCTCCGCTGCGCGCCTTCATCGATTTCGTGCAGGCCAATTTTGCGCAGCTTCCGCCGCTTGCTCAATCCGCAGGATAGCGCTGGCGTAAAAGCTGCAACATGGCGACGTTCTGCTCCCACGCGTCGCTCACGGGCTGCTGCGTCCAGGGCAGCGTTTGCGTGTACGGCGCGGGGCCGAATTCCGGCGTGAACGTCATGCGCTCGGCACCGGCCGCGCGGCGCAGCGCGACGATGGCATCCCACCAGGCCAGGTGGGCGTCGAGCGCCGGCTTGGCTTCCGGCGCGCGGAAGTCGGCCACCTGCGGGCCCTGCGCATGGCCCACGCGCGCATGCACGTGGCGCACCAGCGGCAGTACTTGCGCCAGCGTGTGCGGCTGGTCTTCCAGCAGCGATTCGCAGGCGCAGCACCAGTGCGACAGGTCGGCCGTCAAGGGCAGTTCGGGATACTGCTGCAGATACGGCAGCAGCAGCATCGGGTGGCCGGAAAAGCGGCTGCGGTGGAGCTCGTGCACGATGGGCACGCCGTGCTTTGCCGAGATGGCGGCGGCCAGGTCGATCAATGCCGCGTTCTGCGCCTGGGTATAGTAATCCTTGCCCGTGTGCGTGTTGACCAGCACGGGGCGCGCCAGGCAGGCGTTTTCCAGCAGTTCCGCCAGGGCGGCGCGGTGCAGCGCGAAGTCGACGTGGAACACGGTTTCCCACTGCGCGGCGATCAGGTCCAGGCCCGCATCGGCGATGCGCCCCGTCCATTCCTCGCGCAGGGCGGCGTCCAGCGGCAGCGACATCTCGATGCCGTCGAAGCCGGCCGCCGCGACCCTGTCGATGAAGACGTCGGGCGGCAGGTCGTTATTGCCCCAGTGGGCGGCGAAAACCTCGATGCGCATCAGATGAAGCCCCGCACGGGGAACGCCGCGTCGCGCTGTATCCAGTTGTGCGCGGCGTACTCGGTCTGGCCATCGGTCGCGTGCAAGGTGTAGGCGTGGCGCGAGACGGGCGAGCGGTTCGGCGCGCTGTAGTGGGGCAGCAAGCCGTGGAAGCACACGAGGGCGCCGGCCTTCACTTCCAACGGCACGGCCGTGCTGTCGTCGGGCCACGGCATGGCATCGAGCTTTTCCACTCTTACCTGGTCGCCGTTGCGGATGAAGCGCTCGCGCAGGGGGCCGCGGTGGCCGCCCGGTTCGGCCCACAGGCAGCCGTTGTCCAGGGTCGCGTCTTCCAGCGCGAACCAGAACGTGGTCACGCTGACCGGCGTGGTCTCGAAATACGTGGCGTCCTGGTGCCAGCGTACTTCGCCGCCGATGCCGGGCTGTTTGAATATGTACATCGATTGCCACACCTGTGCATCCGCCAGGCCCAGGTCGCGCGCCACTTCGGCCAGTTTCGGGTCGGCCGAAAAAGCGCGGAAGACGGGGTCCAGGTCGTGCATGGCGTGGCCGATCTTGTTGATCGACAGCGATTTCGCCTGCTTCAGCTGGCCGTCCGCGCCAAACGCCTCTTCCTCGAAGAAGCAGCGGATGGTGTTGTCGGAGGCGAGGAAATAATCGTTGGTGTTCTTCGCCTGGTCGCGCGTGGTGAAGATCGACTGGCTGACGCTGGGATCGAATTCGTTGACAATCTGTTCGGCGCGCGCGCGCAGCGCGGCGATTTCGTCCGCGCCCTTGAAATCGGGCAGGATGATGTAGCCGTCGCGTTGGTATTGTTCCTGTTGTTCGATCGTCAGCATGGCGGCGGCTCCGGAGATTGGTAGAAGGCGCCATTGTAGGATGGGGACAGTGCGCAAACAATCGCCCGGCGGTTGACAGATTGTCGCTAAAACGCAGACAATCTTTGACATGGATCAACTAAAAGCGATGGAAATCTTTGTCGAAGTGGCGCGCCAGCGCAGCTTTACGGCGGCCGGGCAGCGCCTGGGGCTGACGCGTGCCATGGTCAGCAAGACCATCATGCAGCTGGAAGAGCGCCTGAACGCGCGCCTGCTGCACCGCTCCACGCGCGAAGTGAGCCTGACGGACGCGGGCCGCGCCTACCTGGCGCCGTGCATGGCCACCGTCAGCCAGGCGCAGGAAGCGGCGCGCATGGTGGCGCACGTGGCGCAGGCGGGAGCGGGGGCGGAGCTGGCCGGGCCGCTGCGCATCCAGGCGCCATCGAGCTTCGGCAGCGCGTGGCTGGCCGATGCCGTTGCCCGTTTCAGTTTGCTGCACCCGCAGGTGCGGGCCGAACTGTTTGTCGACGATGCGCTGCTCGACCCGATACGGCACGGCTTTGACTTGACCATCCGCGTGGGCGGCATCCCGGACAGCAGCGCGCTGGCCATGCGCCCGCTGGCGCCGTGCCGCGCCGTGCTGTGCGCCAGTCCCGCCTATCTGGCGCAATGGGGCGTGCCGCAGACGCCGCAGGATTTATTGAAGCACCAGTGCCTGCATTTCAGCCATTTGACCGATGGCACGAACTGGCATTTCCAGCGTGGAGAAGGGGAACAGCGCGAGGAGGTGAGCGTGCGCGTGCAGGCGGGTTTCACGGCGAATAATGGGCTGGTGCTGCACCAGGCGGCGCAGCGGGGACTCGGCATCGTCTACAGCACCACGTTTCTCGCCTGGCGCAATCTGCTCGATGGCAGCCTGCTGCCCGTGCTGTCCGGCTGGGACCTGCCCCTGAATCACTTGAGCGCCCTGTATCCGGCCAGCCGCCAGCCATCGCCCAAGGTGCGCGCGCTGATCGATTTCCTGGTGGCCGAATACCAGCCCGTGCCGCCGTGGGACCGCGAGCTGGCAGCGGCAGGATTTTTCAGCTGACGGTCAATTGAACGCGACCGGTTCCACCGTCCAGGCGCCATCGGCATACACGCGCTCGTCGTCCAGGTAGACGGCTTCGGTGACGGCGAAGATGTCGACGTGGTAGCGCGCATCCTTGCGTTTGAATTGCGGTTTTGTATACACGCCGTGCTTGGCGCCCAGCGACAGATGGATGCCGCACATGCGTTCATACGTGCCGATGTCGTTGACCAGCTGCTCGCGCGAAAAGGCGCGGTTCATGCCGAAGCCCAGTTCGCGCACCCACACTTCGCCTTCATGCGCGCGGATGATCTCGAGCATGGCGGTAAATTCCGGCGTGGCGTGCTCCGTGCCCGTGACTCTGCCCTTGTCGATGATCAGGGTGATCGGCGTATCGGGGCGGTTGACCATGAAGTGCGTGTCGCCGAAGACGAAGATGCGCACGCGCCCGTTCACCGCTTCCAGGTCCTGCGCTTCCGTAAATACTTCGCCCAGGGGGAACTGGCCGCCGATATTGTTCATGCCGCTGTAGTCGCCGATATTGAGCTTGGCTGGTTCGAACGGGGAAGCAAAGACCAGCTGCTCGCCGCCGCTGTCGACCATGCCGTGGCGGGCGCCGTCGATGCGCGCTTTCAGTGCATGTCCGACGCCGCGGTAATAGGCCGGGTCGTAAGCCAGCGAGGCGATGTAGTGCAGCCCCTGCACGCCGGGCATGCGCGACAGATGCACGTGCTCGATGACTTTCAGGCCCCGCTTGAACAGTTCGATGCGGATGCGGAACGCTTCCAGGCGGAAGCTGGTCGACTGGATCAGCACGACGAGGCTGCCGGCCGGCAGTTCGGCAAACGCGGCCAGTACGGCGTCGGGCGTGACCTCGTCGAAATCGATGAAGGTGGCGTCCGGCAAGGCCTGGCGGTACGCTTCCGTCAGCACCACGTTGAGCCAGCTGCGCTTGTCGCAGACGATCAGGGACGGTTCGTCCGGGCGGTGGCGGATGGCCATGGCCAGCAGGTCGGCCACGTTTTGCGCGGCCACTTCGGTGGCGGCGGCGCTGATGGCGTCGAGCCGGCTGGTGTCATTCTCGGGAAGCGTCATGGTGCGAAGGTGGGGGCGTGAAGTAATCGCAGCATTATAAGGCGATTGCCCCGGCCGTCACCATTCCCCATCCGGCGGAGGACAGGCGGCTGCCGCGCCCCTGATTGTCTTGTGTAGTGCTTTCCGGCAATGTATTATTTGAAAAATGGTATGAAACGGTATGACAGGGCATGGCAGCGAGCCTGGCAGCGAGCCTGGCAGCGGCCCGGCGCAGCGGCAAAAGCGCGCATGCGCACGGTGGCATGCTTTCAGTGAAGCAGGGACAACAAGCCAACAGGCGAAGACTAAGAGTGTGATGTGATGAGCATAATCGGACAAGATATTCCCATGGAGCGGCCGGATGCGGATGGCCGTGCTGCCGTGTTCGTTCCCGTCACAGGCGTCAAGGAAGATGTCCTGTTGACCATACGCAAAGGTGCGGCCATCGTCGGCTTTGCCAACCACGACCGCACCATTACCGTGTATTTTGAAAGCAACCGCTTTGACGATCCCGCGCTGGCCAAGTGGGAGCACAAGGCGCGCAAGGCCTACGACCGCCTGGTCGACAATGCGCCCACCGTGTCGAAACTGACCACCAGCCCCGCCAATTTCGAGCAGATCGGCTACATCAATGGCAAGGGCATCACCATCCGCCGCATGGAAAGCCTGCAGCGCTGGCTCGCGTATTCGGATGCGATGGATACGTGTCCGGCGATGGATATCATTCCGCGCACGGTTATTGCCAAGGCCGACGCGGTCAAGGTGTAAGAGCGGCTGATAAAACGCCCAAGGCGTTGTTGCCTGCCTCTCGCCGTACTGACGTACTGTCTTCGAGGCGGCGCCTAGCCCTGAGCATTTTCTCAGCCGCTCTTGGCGCGCTTACGAATGGCTGTACGAAAGGCCACAGTTTGTAGCCTTTCCCTCGGTCCTGGCGTACTGTCTTCGGGGCGGCGCTTGGCCCTGCGCGTTTTTTCCGGCCGTTTTCGATTTTCCCCCTCACACCACGACGATATTCGCCTGCGCCTTGAGCGGGCAGGGCAGGGTATCGTCGAAGGTAATTTCAATGGCGCTGGCGACGAACATGCCGCCGATGTGCTGGGCGGCGATTTCGGGCGGCGTGCCGGGCTTGGTCAGGTTGACGTCCTGGGCGAAGACGAAGACTCTCCAGGTGCCGTAGACTTTTTGATCATATTGCAGCAGGGTGCGGTAAGCGCGCTTCAAGTCCAGGCTGCCTGCATAGACGCCGTCGTTGGCACCCGGGTCGAAGCCCAGGCCGTCGTCGGTCAGCGATTCGACGAAATACAGGCCCTGCGGCGCCTGGAACAGCACGAACGCATACAGCTCCGTGCCGCGGAAGACATTGCCGTTGTCGCGCTTGAAACTGGCGCGCAGCCACAACGGTTCGTAGGCTTGCACGACGGCGGGCGTATCCGTTTCCACCGGCCCCGCCACGTGGATGTTGACTTGCGTTTCGGTCACCGCATGCTGGTAGGTGGCGCCCGTGGTGAAACGATCGTACTCCCAGCTGATGTCGGCCGTATAGGGCAGGCCCGCATTCGGCGCTTCCGGCAACACCCATTTCGCCACCACGCGCTCGGCCAGGGTCAGTTCGCCTGCGGCCGGTGGTGTTGCTTCCTGACCACGCCAGAACGGGTCGGCGATATCGGAGCAGGCGACGGCGATGGCGCCCGAAGCGATGGCCGAGGCCACGCCCGCCACCGTGAATTCGGGCTGGCCCGAGCCGGCCCCTTCCAGCGAGCAGCAATCGACGCTGGGATCGGTTTCCTCGAAGCTGCCGCCCACGCTGAAGCTGGCCGTGCCGGAGCCGAGCGCGGCGGCAATGATGGCCACCAGCGCGGCGATGATGGCGATGATGATGGCGAGAACCTTCCACCACGGGTCGGAAAACGGCAGCTCGCCATGCGTGCCCGCATAGGCGGGGTTCGGCGTCCAGACGAGGGTCATGCCGGTCGGCACGATGGGGCCCAGGCCGGGCGGGCAGCGGCACTCCTTCCCATCCGTGCCCGTGCTGCCCCAGCGCTTGCCCGGCAGATGGCCCTGCGGCTTGGACAGTTCCAGCGTGCCTTCCTCGACCGTACACGTGTAGGTGTTGGTCGTGCTGTCAAAGCGCGTCTGCGACACGAAGATTTGCTGGATCGAGCGGTGCGGCGTGTAGCCGTCCGCCTTGGCGACAAAGCTGACGAGTCTCTTGCCGGGCGCCGCATGCTGGAAATCGGCATCCCACATGACCAGCATGGCCGCGCCGGCGGGAATGCTGGCAAAGAAGAAGGTGCGAGCCACGGGCACGATGCCGGGGTCGCCCACGCTTTCCAGGTACACCGTGACATTCGTCAGGGCGCTGCCGGACATATTGGTGACGTGGGCGGCAATGCGCAAGCCATAGATGGCATTGTCGAAGATGCCATCGGGCAGCATGATATTGGTGACGGGCTCGATCGCGAACGGCCGCGTCAGCACCTGCAGGGGTGTGTCGCTCATGATGCTTGCTCCTCGGGGCTTTGCTGTTCTTGCGCTTGCTCTTTCTCCAGATCGGTGAGGACATACGTGACGCCGCCCAGCAGCTTGCCATCCTGGGTTTCCAGCACGCGCAGCAGCGCATACTGGCGTGGCGGCAAAGCTTCGGCGCGCACGCTCAGATACACGGCCTGCGCCTGGCCGCGCGGCACTTCCAGCACCAGTGTTTGCTCGCCGGGCGCGTCGCCATTGCAATGGGGCGTACGCGCCAGGCCTGCGACCAGGTGTGCGTCCCTGGCCGGCTGCCATCGCTCAAGCCCGAGGGTGGCCAGCAGGCGCTCCGGCAGCTCGCCGCCATACTCGATCTGCAGTTCCACTTTTTTCGTTTCGCGGGGCAGGGCCGCCACCGCGATGGCCAGCAATTGCGCGCGCCTGGCCGCCAGCACCACGTTGACGTTGCGCTGGGCGATCTGGTCGTGCTGCTTGGGCTGGAAGGGAAAACCGTTGGGCAGCGGGTCGGGCAGCGGGTTGACGTCGCCAGGCCCGTGGGCCACGGCCAGCAGGCATTCGTGGCCGCCATTGACGATGACGGGCACCCACGGCACCAGGCACAGCACTTCCTGCGTGGCGCCGGGCGGCAGGTCGGCAAACGCGGAGCCGATCTGCGTGGCGGCGCCGACGGCGATCTGGCCGGAAGGATCGGCCCAGTAAAAGTCCACGCGCACGCCGTTCGAGGCGCTGTTGCCCGTGTTGTGCACGCGGCCCCACAGGTAATTGCTGGTGCCGGCAATGGGTGCGCCGGGCGGGCCATTCGGATCATTGCCGGGCACGACCCAGATATCGGCGCTGTCCCACCAGGGCTGGCCGTCTTCGATGATCAGGTGGGCTGACATGGCGTTCTCCTTGTCCTTGGCCTGTGCTTGTAGCTTAGGCCGCGGCGGTGGAGGCTTTTTGATTGGTATCAAGGCAAGGGAACACGGGGCCGGTGCGCCGTTGCCTTGGCCGCGTAAGGTAATATTGCGGCAGAACGCAGTGGAATGACTCCAGGAAAAGGTTGGAATGTGCTTGAAACAGTGAATGACGTTTGCATCAACGCCGCCTGCGGCCGGACCTTGCCGCTGCGCGTGGCGCATTGTCCGTTTTGCGGCGCGCGCCAGGTGGCGCAAGCGCCTGTTCTGGAGAAGGTAGTGGCGCCGCCGCCGGTGCCCGTCGCCCCGCCCGTGTTCACGCCGCAAGCCGCGCCTCAGCCCGTACCTCAGCCACTCTCCCCTCCCCAGCCGGCCCCGCCGCCGGCTGCCGCGCCGGCCAAGGCGCCGCCCGCCAAGCCTGCCGGCAGGGGCTCGGTGCCGCCGCCGCGCCCGCCCGTGCGCTTGCGCACGTGGATCGCGGCGGCCGTGGTGCTGACCGGTATCTGGTTTTATAACAAGCCGGCCGACAAGCCGGCCAGCGTGGCGGAACAGGTCGAGGCCGCCACCGCGCTGGCGGCGCAGTGCGACCTGGATGGGGCGCGCAGCGCGCTGGCCGTGCTGAAAAGCGCCAAGGCGCCCGCCTCGCAGATCAAGCGCTTGCAGGCGAATATCAGCAAGTCCGCCGCTACTTGCGACAGGCAACAGCAGCGGGCGCAGGCGTGGACGGCGTTGCAAGGCAGCGTCCAGCAGGCCCTCGACGCGGGCAAGCCTGAGCTGGCCGCCACGCGCCTGGCCGCCTATGTGAAGCGCTGGGGCGACGATCCCGACACCCTGGAACTCGACGCCAAAGTAAAAGTGGCGCAAGCCAGCGCCCAGCTCGACCTGGCCGACGCCTGCCTGGCCAAGGGCGACCGGATCTGCCTGGAAAACAGCCTGATCGCCGCCGAGCGCTACAAGCGGCCGGAACTGGCGGCGCGCACGCAGGCGCTGCGCGCGGCCTTGTCGCAATTGCTCGAACGTTCGCTGCTCGATGCGTCCCCGGGCCAGTAGCGCCAACAACTAAAACGCCCGCCGCTTCCCCTATCGACGCTTACTCTTGCGGCACCAGCGCCAGCGCGGCGCTGAAGTCGCCCATCGGCTTGCCGCCGTTGGCCACCAGCGCCTTGTCGCGCGTGCTCAAGCCGTCGAGCACGGGCAGGGCGAAGCGGTGCGTGATGGCGCGCAGGATCGAAGCCGAATCGTATTGCGTATGGTCAACTAGTCCCTTTTTCACGTACGGCGAGACGAGGATGGCCGGCACGCGCGTGCCCGGGCCCCAGCGGTCGCCCTTCGGCGGCGCGGCGTGATCATAAAAGCCGCCGTTTTCATCGTAGGTGACGATGACCAGCATGTTCTTCCACTGCGGACTCTTCTTCAGCTGGGCGATGACGCTGGCGATGTGCGCGTCGCCGTCGGCCACGCTGGCGTAGCCAGCATGCTGGTTCAAATTGCCCTGCGGCTTGTAGAAGGTCACGGGCGGCAGCTTGCCGGCGCCCGCGTCGGCCAGGAACTGGCCGTCGAAATCGCGCAGGTGGGCGGCGCGGTAGGCGGGCGCCTTCACGGGGTCCATGTTGGCAAAATAGTTAAACGGCTGGTGGTGGAACTGGAAGTTCGGCGGATTCGGGAAGCTGCCGGCGCGCGCGCTGGCCGTGGCCAGGGCCGTCGTGTCCTTCCAGGCGCCCGCATACCAGGCCCAGTCGATATTTTTGCCTGAGAGCAAGTCGCCGATATTCGTCTGCGTCTGCGGCGGCAGCGTGTTGGCCTTGCCCGTGTCCGCATACAGCTTGCTGCTGTCGGCCGATGCCGGGGCGTTGCTGCTGGGCTGGAACGGCGGCTGCATGGTGTTGACGGCGTAGAACATGCCCGTGCCGTCTGCCGGCGTCAGCGCGCCGTCGTTGGCGTAGGCGGGCGCGCCGTTCAGGACCGTGGTCGGCGCCGTGGCGGACGGCGTCAGGCGCACGAAGTTGCCGTTGGCGTCGACGTCGATCTTCGCGATCGAGCCTTTCGCCACCGAGGTGTCGGCGTTCGGATACGTGGGCGCGCAGGCGCAGATCAGATACTGGTGCGTGAGGAAGGAGCCGCCAAACGCGCTGATGAACAGGTTGTCGGCCAGCGCATATTGTTTGGCGATGTCCCACAGCTGCATCTTGCTGCCGTCGTAATAGCCCATCGACAGGCCGCCCGCGTCGGAATAGGCCGCGAACTTGTCGTTGGCGCCGCCGTTGATCTGCATCTGGTTGTTGTAGAAACGGTGCACGAGGTCGCGCGTGATCACCGATTGCGGCAGGTACAGGGGGCTGCCGGCATCATCGATCTGGAACGGCTTGTTCGGCAGGTTGGCCGATTGCGCCTGCGTGATGACGGTGCTCTGGCCGGCCGCCGTCATGCCGCCCCAGGTGGGCGGCAGCACGGGCAAGGTGCTGCCGTCATAGTCTTTCTGCGGCACGTAGGCGGAAGTCGACGTGGGACTGACGCCCGGCACGCCGTTCGCGCCCGGGAACAGGCCGTACAGATTGTCGAAGCCGCGGTTTTCCGCGTAGATGACGACGATGGTCTGGATATTGTTCAGCGCCAGGGCGCCGTTCAGGGCGGCCAGCGCGTCGGCCGGTGCCGCCTGCGCGCTGGCGCTGGCGATCAAGGCCGTCACGCTGGCGTTTTCCGCCTTCAGTTTCGCCAGCTCGTCGCCGCTGGCCTTGTTGAAGTCGGACGCCAGGCCCGCTTCGGACACGCCGATGCGCGCGGCCAGCTTGCTGCTGGCGGCCGCAAAGTCGCCGCCATTGCCGTCCATGACCTGCGCCAGTTCCGTCGACAGGGCGCTGACGAAGGCGCTGTGGCCGGCGGGGGCGCGCAGCAGCAGTTTTTGCGTGACCTTGCTGCCGCTGTCGCCGATGGCTTCATGGCGGATGGCGTCCGTGCCGACGGTCACCAGCACGGCGCCCTGGCCGTCGAGCGTGTAGCTGCCGTCGGCGGCCGTGCGCACCGTTGGCGAGCCGCTGTCGCACGTCAGCTTGGCAGTGCCGCTTTCCAGGCATACCTGGGCGTTTTCATAGTAGCTGCCGATCACCTGGCCCGTGGTGCTGGGCGTGATCGCATAATTGCTGCCGCAGGCGGCCAGGCCCAGCGACAGCAAGATTGGCAGGGGACGTAAGACAGGGCGAGCGTACGGTTTCATTGTTCATGCCTTCTGGGTGGAAAACGTCGCATGCTAGGCAGGCAATATGTCAGCTGCGTGACATGTCAGCGTCTGTTACATGACGTAATGTACGGACTTGATACATTACGTTTTGCAGGGACTTGTCACGCAGCGGTCACATACCGTTGCTACGCTGCCAGCCCATGATGAAAACGAAGCCCTCACTGCTGCTCGCCTTTGTAGCCGCCTGCCTGCTGGCCGCCTGCCATCCGGCAGCGCAAAAGGAAGCCGCGGCCAAGCCCGCCTATCTGGCGGGCGCCTACGCGCCCACCCTGCCACGCCAGCCTTCCGTGGCCCAGATGACGGCCATGGGCCGCGCCATGTTTTTCGAGCCCAGCCTGTCCGTGTCGGGGAAGATGTCGTGCGCCAGCTGCCACAGTCCCGAGCACGCGTATGGCCCGCCGAACGGGCTGGCGGTACAGCTGGGCGGCCCGGAGCTGAAAGATGCGGGCACGCGCGCGGCGCCCTCGCTGCGTTACCTGCAGACCGCACCGGCCTTTACCGAGCACTATCACGACGACGATGGCGACGACAGCGTCGATGCGGGCCCCACGGGCGGGCGCAACTGGGATGGCCGCGCCCAGTCCGGCCATGAGCAGGCGCTGGCGCCGTTGCTCTCCCAACGCGAGATGGGCAACCGCGACGCGGCGGCCGTCGTCGCCAAATTGCGCGCTGGCCCCCTGGCGGCGCAATTTCGCCAGACGTATGGCGCCGACATTTTCGAGCAGCCGGGCCAGGCCTTGCGTTGGGCGCTGATGTCGCTGGAAGTGTTCCAGGAAAGCCCGCTAGATTTCTATCCGTACACGAGCAAGTATGACGCCGTCTTGCGCAAGCAGGCCGTTTTGAGTCCGCAGGAAGCGCGCGGCCTGGCCCTGTTCAACGATGAGCGCAAGGGCAATTGCGCGTCCTGCCACATCAGCCAGATCACTTCCGGCGGCGCCTTTCCCCAATTTACCGATTACGGCTTGATCAATATCGGCGTGCCGCGCAATGGCAAGCTGCCGGCCAATGCGGACCCGGCGTTCTTCGACATGGGACTGTGCGGCCCGGACCGCACCGACTTGATGGAGCACAAGGAGTACTGCGGCAGCTTCAAGACGCCGTCCCTGCGCAATGTCGCCCTGCGCAAGGTGTTTTTCCACAACGGCAGTTTTGACAGTCTGGAGCAGGTGCTGCGCTTTTACGTGCAGCGCGATACGGCGCCGCAAAAATGGTATCCGGCAGATCGAAACGGCAAGGTGCGCAAATACGACGATTTGCCGCCGGGGCTCGAGGCGAATGTCAACGTGGAAGCGCCGTTCGACCGCCAGCCGGGCCAGGCGCCGGCCCTGAACGAAGCGGAGATCGCCGACGTGATCGCCTTCCTGCATACCTTGACGGATGGCTATCGGCCGGCCTCTGCGGCACATTGAACGCATGCTAAAAAAATATCAAGATACCATTGCTTACAACTACGCTACAAAAGCCTGTTTTTATGTGCGTTAGCGCACGCTAGAAAATTTTAGGCAGGTGTATATTGCGAACTGATCTGTGTCTTTTGATAACAATGAAAGGGAATACCATGAAAGCAAGCAAAAATTGGATGACCGTGTGCGCCGCCGGGATGATGGTTGTGGCACTGGCTGCCTGCCAGAAGAAGGACGATGTCGCCGCCGGTCCTGCGGAACAAGCTGGCCAGAAGATCGATGCGGCCGCTGCCAAGGCTGAAGCCGACATCAAGGCCGCCGCGACCAAAGCTGACGCCGCCGTGAGCCAGGCCGCTTCTGATACGGGCGCCAAGATGGACCAGGTCGCCGCTGACGCCGACAAGAAAATGAGCGAAGCGGCCGATGCCGTCGGCAAGAAAGTGGAAAAAGCCGGTGAAAAGATGCAGGACGCCGCGCACAAGTAATCACCGTCATCACCGCGCCAGGACCAGCTAACGCCGGCCCGGTTCCCGCAGCTGTCGTCAGGTGACGGCAGCTGCGGCGACGCCATCGCCCGCTTGGCCGCCTGGCGTCAACGTCTGCGTTCCAGCCGTCTCCGTCCTGTCCGCCTCGTCCATCCCCCCCAGCACCACGCTCAAATCGACAAAGCCGTCGCGCCACGCGCGTTCCAGGTCTTGCTCCACCGCTTCCAGGGTCGTTCTTTCCACCTGATGAAAACCGCGCAAGCCATACGCCCGGTTGCGCCCGTGCGCCTTGGCCAGGTACAGCGCCATGTCGATCAGGTTGACGCTGCGTTCCCATGTGAGCGGCCGTCCCAGCGGCGCCAGCGGATAGGGCGCAAAGCCCACGGACACGTGCACTTCGATGGTCTGGCCCTGGTAGTCGATGCGTTGCGCCGCCATGCCGTTGAGGATGCGCCGCGCGATCTCGTCGAGCCCGTCGCGCGCGACGGCCGGCAGGAAGGCAAGGAATTCCTCGCCGCCCCAGCGCACGATCATGTCCGTTTCGCGCAACACGTCGTGCAGGGTTTCGGCGATCGTCGTCAGCACCAGGTCGCCCGCCGCATGGCCGTAAGCGTCGTTGATGTGCTTGAAGTGGTCGACGTCGAGCAGGAACAGCGCGCCCACGACATCGTCGCCGGCATAGGAGGGCTGCGGCTTGCCCGCATGGCTGCGCATGAATTCCTGGAAATGGCGGCGGTTGTACAGGGCCGTCAGCGGGTCGCGCGAACTCTGGCGCTTGAGTTCCTGGTTTTTCACCTTCAGCTGCACGTTCGCATGACGCACCTTGCGGTACAGCAAGCCAACGATGGTGGACGCCATGGCCAGTACCAGCGCCAGCAGCCACCACACGCGCTGCTGCAGGCGGCGGTTGTCGATTTCGGTGCTCTTCAGCTGATTTTCGCGGCTCAGCAGCTCGATCTGGCGCTGTTTCTTTTCCGCCTCATACTTTTCTTGCAGTTCATACACGGCCTTTTGCCGCTGCTTTTCGAACAGCTGGTTGGAAATGCCGCGCTCGCGGTGGTACGCAGTGACCGCGCCGCGCAGGTCGCCCGCCTTTTCCAGCGCCATGCCGTATTCCAGCAGCACGGCCTGCATTTCCGGCTGGTTGGCCGTGCGTTCGTAGTAGGCCAGGCCCGTGGCCACGCTTTGCTTGCCTTCCTGCAGCCGTCCCTGGCCGATCAGCGCCTGGCCGATGTTCAGCCGCGCCGTCGCCTCCACCTGTTCATCGTTGACGAGGTCCGCCGCCGTGATCGCTTCATTTGCATAGCGCAAGGCGCGCGCGTAGTCGCCTTCCTTGAGGTAGCTGTCCGACAGGTTGACGAGGGTGACGGCCACCATGCCGCGCGCGCCCAGCTGGCGTTCCAGCGCCAGGGCCGCCAGCAGGGCGCGCTGGCCCCGCTGCGGCTGCTGCGCGTCGAGCGCCAGCCCGTATTCCGTATTCTTTGCCTGCGCCATGCGGCCCGGTGACGCCAGTCTCGCGGAGACTGCCAGCAACTCGTCGAGCACTTCGAAGCCCTTGTCGTATTCGCGCATCTGCGTGTACAGCAGGGTGAGGGCATTCAGGGCGGCGGCCAGGCTGGACGGGGATTTGCTCTGGCGCGCCAGGTCGACGGCTGCCTGCAGCTTGGCAAGCGCAAACGGGAAATTGCCTTCCTCGGCCCACGACTGGCCCGCGCTGATGGTCGCTTGCACGCGCACGGGCAAGTCGTCCGTGCCATTGGCGATCTTTTCCGCCTCAAAGGCCAGCAGGTGCGAGGCGCGGCGCTCGTTGCGGGCAAACGTGATGTAGGCCTTGTTGAGTATGCCTTTTGCCAGCGCCACGTCGCTCTTGTTCATGCGGGCGTAGGCAATCAGTTCCTCGGCCAGCTGCATGGCGATGTCGTTCTGCCCCAGGCGCATGCGGGCGTTGCTCAGTTGGGTAAGGAATTCCGCGCGCACGGGCAGGGGAGCGCTGCGCGCCTGCGTTTCGACTTCCTGCAGCCGTTGCAGCGCGCGCGCGGGCACGTAGCGGCCGTCGTCGCGCACGGCGGCAAGATACTGCTCAAGGTCGCTGACCTGGGCGTGTGCGGCAGGCGGCAGCAAGCAGGCCAATACCAGCAGCCAATGCGCCTTTCGCCATGATGCCCGTCTCTGTCTGCCTGCCAACGTCCCGCTCCCGCAATGACCACCTGTCTGTAACAGATTATATTCTGTTGCAATCCAGAAATATCATGCAGTGCGCGGAAATTTGCGAAAGTGCACACTTTGGCTGTGCGTCAGCGCAGGGGCAGGGCGGCCGTGGCCGGCGGGCTGCCTTTCAGGCGGAAGATGGCGACGGCCGCGATCAGGGCTTGCGCCTGTTCCTGCAGGCTTTCGGCAGCGGCGGCCGCCTGCTCGACCAGGGCGGCGTTCTGTTGCGTGATGTTGTCCATCTGCGTGACCGCCTGGTTGACCTCGCTGATTCCCGCGCTTTGCTCGTGGCTGGCGCTGGTGATTTCGCTCATGATGGCGGCCACCTTCTGGATCGATTCCACCACCAGCGCCATGGTGCGCCCCGCCTCGTCGACGAGCTTGCTGCCGGCGTCGACCCGTTCCACGGAGGCGCCGATCAAGGTCTTGATCTCCTGGGCGGCGGCAGCGCTGCGGTGGGCCAGGCTGCGCACCTCGCCGGCGACGACGGCGAAGCCGCGTCCCTGTTCGCCTGCCCGCGCCGCCTCGACGGCCGCGTTCAGGGCCAGGATGTTGGTCTGGAAGGCGATGCCGTCGATGACGCCGATGATGTCGGCGATCTGGCTCGAACTTTCCTTGATCGCGCCCATCGTGCTGACCACCTGGGCGACGACGGCGCCGCCCTGCACGGCGACGGCCGAGGCGGTGGCGGCCAGCTGGTTCGCCTCGCCGGCGTTGCTGGCGTTTTGCCGCACCGTCGCCGTCAGCGTTTCCATCGAGCTGGCCGTCTCTTCGAGGGAACTGGCTTGCGCTTCCGTGCGCGCGGACAGGTCCGCATTGCCCAGCGCGATTTCGTGCGTGGCCACCGACATTTCGCCGGTGCCGCTGCGGATGTCGCCGATCAGCCCCGTCAGGTTGGCGTTAATGGTGTTCATCGCATGCAGCAGCACGCCGATTTCATCGGCTCGTTCGATGACGGCGTCGATGCTCAGGTCGCCGCCGGCGATCAGCTGCGCCGTGGCGATCGCCTGGTCCAGGCTGCGCTTGATGTGGCGGTACACGAGGAACAGGCACAGCAGCGAGACCATGACGGATACCAGCAGCACGCCGACCGTGACGGAGTAGGCCGCCATGGTGCCGCTCATCGCCGTCTGCACAGCCGCGCCCGTGCGCTGGTCGAGCAGGGTGAGGAATTCATTCACCGGCTGCATGATCTTCGCCTTGTTGCTGTGGTATTGGGCATCGTGCATGATGGCGCGGGCCATTTCCAGGTCCGGCGGCCCGGTTTTGGTGAAGTTGCCGCTGCCGTCGTCGAAGCGGCCCTTGACGGCGTTCATGGCGATCACTTCGGTCTTGACCAGGCCGTCCGAATTGGCTTGCGCTTCGCGCAGCTTGGCGAATTCCTGCTCGCTGAAGCCGGCCTTGCGCATCAGTTCTGCCAGCGGCACGGCGGGCCCCGTCGATGCGGGCACGGGCACGCCTGCCGCCACGAAGTCCCAGTAGATGCGCTCGTAATGGGCGGGGCGCGGCTTCTTGCCGTTGCGGATGTCGAGGATGTCCAGGTATTGCTGTTCGTACCTGGCGTCGCCGGTGACGACGTAGGTGCGGGCCAGCCGGGTCAGGTCGTCCGAGCTTTGCCGCAGTTCGTCGGCCAGCAGGTAGGACTGGTAGCGCGTTTCAGTGACGCGGTTCGCCTCGGCCTGCTTGCCCGCCACGCGGAACAGCGCCCACAGGCTGATGACGGAGAGCGCCAGGCTGAGGAGAAAAATGGCGGCAAAGATATTCCTGATCGATAGTTTGCTGCGCATGGTATCCCCCGGAAGTGTGGTTGGGGCCGTTGGCGCTGCCCGCCAGATGAATATACTCCCGTCTGTACGGCATTTTTAATGCCGTACAGAAAAAAAGTGGCGCCATGCAACGGCGCCCCATGGCTATCAAATTGCCAGTTGCTGCAGCAGGTAGAGGCGCTGGTACAGGCCGCCTTCGATCTGCATCAGTTCCTCGTGCGGTCCCGCTTCCGTGATGCGGCCATGGTTGAGCACGATGATACGGTCAGCTTCGCGGATGGTCGACAGGCGGTGGGCGATGGCGATGATGGTGACCTTGCCGCGCAACTCGTTGAGGGCCGTCTGCACGATCTGCTCCGTCTGGCTATCGATGCGCGACGTCGCTTCGTCGAGCAGCAAAATGCGCGGCTGGCCGGCCAGCGCGCGGGCAATCGCGATCAGCTGCTTCTGCCCCGACGACAGGCGCGAGCCGCCTTCGCCCAGCGGCGTGTCGTAGCCGTGTTCCAGCGCCGCGATGAAGTCGTGCGCATGCGCGGCGCGCGCGGCCGTCTCGATCTGCTGCTGCGTGTAGCCGCGGCCCATGTCGATGTTTTCGCGCGCCGAGGCGGCCAGCAGGAAGGGGTCTTGCGGCACCAGGCCCACGTCGGCGCGGAAGTGCTCGTTGTCGATGCTGTCGAGGGCGACGCCGTTGATGGCGATGCTGCCCTGCGTGACGGGGTAGAAGCGCAGCAGCAAGGAGAGCAGGGTCGACTTGCCGCTGCCCGTGTGGCCGACGATGCCAAAGAACGCGCCCTGGGGAATGCTCAGCGACAGGTCGTGCAGCACGGGCTGGTTTTCCACGTAGGCGAAGGTCAGGCGGGCAATGTCGACGGCGGGCACGTCGCTGCCCGTTTTCGCCTGCCGCAGGACCGGTGTCTCCCTTCCCTGTGCGTGTTCCAGCGCCTGCGCTTCGTCGAGCAGGGCCGAGACGCGCGCCGTCGCCACCACCGACTGCTGCAGCTGGCTGAACTGCATGGTGATCTGGATCAGCGGTTCGATCACGCGCGCGATGTAGCTGATGAACGCATACAGCACGCCCACTTCCACGGCACCCATGTCGCGGCGGCCGAAGCTGAAGATGACGACGGCCAGCAGCACGATGTTGAGCATGTCGAGCGCGGGGCGCAGCAGCCAGGCGTTGGCGCGCAATTCCTGCATGCGCGCCGTGTAGTGGTCCTGGTTGATGCCCGTGAAGCGCGCGCCGAAGCGCTTTTCCGCGTTATTCGCCTGCAGCACGCTCATGCCGCCGATCGATTCGGCGATCTGGCCGTTGATCTCGCTGCGCAGGGCGCGCGCGCGTGTGACGGCCGGCGCGCTCCAGCGCTGATACAAAAAGACGATGAGCAGAACGGCCGGCAGCAGGGCCAGCACGATCAGCATCAGCCGCCAGTCGAGAAAGGCCATGGCGGCCATGGTGCCGACCAGGACGATGGAGCTGTCGAGGATGACGAACAGCACCTGCACGTACAGCGATTTCACCGCTTCCGTGTCGTTGGTGACGCGGCTGACCAGCTGCCCCGTGATGGCGCGGTCGAAAAAACTCATCGGCAGGCGCAGCACGTGCTGGTAGACGGTTTCGCGCAGGCGCTGCACCGAGCGCATCGCCAGTCCGGACAGGCGCACCAGCTGCAAATAGCGCAGGCCGGAAGCGACCCAGCCCGTCAGCAGGCAGCCGCCCAGCAGCAGCGACATGCGCGTCCAGTCCAGGTGGCGCGGCAGCAGATGCTGGTCGATCAGGGCCTTGCCCAGAATCGGTCCCGTCACTTCGAGGGCGGCGGCGAGGATCAGCCAGAACGTGGCCCAGTATAGATGGCGCAGGTCCGGCGCGGCGGCGCGGCGCAGCAGGCCGATCGCCTGCACGGCCTGGCGGCGCACGGATGGCGTGGCGGTGGTGGCTTGGTCGTTCTTAGATGGCATCGAGGCTGGCCTCCAGTTGTTGATAGCGCCACTGGCTGGCGTACCAGCCGTCGCGCTGCATCAGCGCGTCGTGGTTGCCCGTTTCCGTGACGTGGCCGTCGCGCAGCACGAGGATCAGGTCCGCGTTGACGACGGCGCTCAGGCGGTGGCTGGCGATGATGGCGCTGCGCTCGGGGCGTTTGCGGCGCAATTCCTCCAGGTGCTGCAGGATGCGCGTTTCCGTGCCGGTGTCGACGGCGGACAGCGCATCATCGAGCAGCAGCAAGCCGTTGTCGGCCAAGAGAGCCCGGGCGATCGCCACGCGCTGGCGCTGGCCGCCGGACAGGGTGATGCCCTTTTCGCCCACGTGGGTGGCATAGCCTTCGGGGAACTGCAAAATGTCCGCGTGGATGTCGGCCAGCTGCGCCGCCCGCTCCACTTCCTCGCGCGTGGCGCCGGGGCGGGCCAGCGCGATATTGTCGGCGATGGTAGCGGAGAATAAAAAGGATTCCTGCGGCACCCAGCTGATGGCCGCGCGCAGCGCGTGTAAGGTGTAGGCGTCCAGCGCGTGCCCATTCCACGTGGCCGTGCCCGATTGCGGCGTGACCTGGCGCAGCAGCACGCGCAGCAGGGTCGACTTGCCGCTGCCCGTGGGACCGACCAGGCCCAGGGTCTGGCCCGGCTGCAAGCGCAGCGAAATGCCGGTCAGGGCCGGCGCCGTCTGGCCCGCATACGCAAAGCCGACGTCCTGCAATTGCAGGGGGCCGGGCGCGAGCGTGGCGATGCTGCCATGGTCGTCGATGGCCAGCGGCGCGTCGAGCATCGGCTGCAGGCGTTGCCAGGCGGCGCGGCCCCGTTCGATCAATGACAGTACCCAGCCGGCGGCGAACATGGGCCAGATCAGCTGGCCCAGGTACATGGAAAAGCTCGTCAGCGCGCCGATGGTCAGCTGGTCTTGCCATACCAGGTAGCCGCCCAGGCCCAGGGTCAGCGCCGTGGCCGCCGTCAGGGTCAGGCCGACGGCCGGTTCGTACGCCGCTTCCCAGCGCTGCGCCGTCAGGCTGGCGTTGGCCGCGTGGCCGGCCAGGGTGGAGAACTGCTTGCTGCTGCGCTCTTCCAGGCCCAGCGCGCGCAAGGTGCGCACGCCCGATAAGGACTCTTGCACATGGTCGTTCAGCGCGGAAAAGCGTTTCAAGGAATCCGTGGACGCCGTATGGATATGGCTGGAAATGCGCCAGAAGGCCAGTCCCATCAGCGGGAAGGGCAAGAGGGCGATGCAGGCCAGGCGCCAGTCCACGCCCAGCAGCATGATGCCGAGCACCATCAGCAGGGTCAAAGTGCCGTCGAAACCGGCCAGCATGGCTTCGCCGGCGGCCATTTCGATGGCGTCGATATCGTTCGTCGCCAGCGCCATCAGGTCGCCCGTGCGCTGATTCTGGTAGAACGACGCGCCCTGCTGCGACATGCGCGTGTAGAAGCGCGTGCGCAGCATCACGCCCAGCTGGTAGGCGGCCTTGAACAGGGTGATGCGCCAGCCCACGCGCAGGAAGTAGATGACGACGCCGACGGCGAGCAGGGTCAGCAGCTCAAGCCACAGTTCTGCGGCCGTCATGCGGTGTGCGGCCAGCGCGTCGATGATGGCGCCCACGCGGCGCGGGATCCAGACGGTCAGTGTTGCCACGCCTGTCAGCATGAAGGCGGCGGCGGCATACGCCGGCCAATGCTGACGCACGAAGCCGGCGATGAGCCTCGATAAACTCATGGTTACCTTTTGTTTTGAGTAATGGGGTGTCGCGGGGCGGAAGGACGGGCACGCGGACGGAAAGTACGCGTAGGATACAACAAGGCGGAAAAGCGCGCTGTGGACGGGCACGCAAAAAACGGGCCGTAGCCCGTTGTTTTGCCGCATCAGTGCCGTGCGCGAAGCTTACTTGCGGCCGCTGCCTTTGCCGCCGCCCAGCATGTCGAGCTGTTTCGATGGCGCTGCCTTGGCTGCCGCCTTGGCCGCTGGCGCAGGGGCGTGCTGCACGGCGGCCTTGGCCACGGTCTTGCCGGCAGTGCTGGCCGGCTTGGCGGCGGGTTTGCTCGAAGGAAATGACTTCGCGGCTGGCTTGGCGGGGGCTGGCGCGGCGGCTTTCGCTGGTGCGGCGGCGGGTGCCGCTGCGTGCTTGGCTGCTTCAGGCTTGGCCGCCGGCTTGGCTTCCACCGCTTTGGCGGCGGGCTTGTCTGCGACCTTCTCGGCCGCTTTGGCAGGCGCTGCTTCCGGTTTGGCTGCCGGCGCGGCGGCAGGTTTGGCTACTTCAGCAGGCTTGGCGGCAACGGGGGAAGGCGCCGCGGCCGGCGCTGGTGCAGGCGCAGGCGCAGGTGCGGGCGCCGCGACGGCCAGGACAGGTTTGGCTGCTGCAGGAGCCGGGGCGGTTGCGGCTGCTGGCGCGGCCGCTTCGAGGCGGGCCTTGGCTGTGGCCAGCAATTCCGCCTGGGTGCTCGAGGCGATGCCGAACAGCTGGCGGCTGTAGGCCAGCACGCTCTCGATGTTCGGCTGCGCCTGGCCGGTGCTGTAGCTGAAGAAGTCGCGCGGGTCCTGCGTTTCCAGCAGGTGCTGCGCCGTTTCCGCTGTTTGCGAGATGGCGGCCTTGCCGGCGTTCAGGTTCAGGGCGATGATTTTCTCGGCGCTTTCGAAGACTTTGCTGGTCAGGGTGCTGAAGATTTGCAGCTGGTTTTCCAGTTGCGACTTGGCGGCGCTGGAAATGTGTTCTGGAAGCGAAAACATATTTACTCCTTTGTACGGATTAAAATGCTGGCAAAACGCTCTGCAAAATCCCGAAAACCAGAGTTGGCCGCGTTTTGTAAAGTGGGTAGCGTGCTAAATAGCTGATCATAGACTTTTTATGATGCAACGCAATATGAATATTCTAGCGGTGATTCGAGTTAGTTGAAAGTTATTTTCTCAAGGGCGTGCGCCGTGTGTTTGCGCTATTCATGCGCCTGGCAGCATTTGCGGGAAGTTTGCGCGCGCGCAAGGTGTTGCCAGGGAATCTATGGCTACGCTTTTGCCAGTGGCTGGTTTCTTGCACTGCAACATCCACGGGGAATATATAAAATGATAATTAACTCGAAGCGCCAGACACAGACGTCAACCGAAGGAGTGTCCGCATGGACCTAGTCATCCGCAATGCCAGCCTGCCCGACGGGCGCCGCGCCATCGATATCGCCATCGAGGGCGGCCGCATCGCCGCCGTCGGTCCCGCCTTGCCCGTGACGGGCGCGCAAGAGATCGACGCCGCCGGCGACCTCGTCACGCCGCCCTTCGTCGACGCCCATTTCCACATGGACGCCACGCTCAGCTATGGCCTGCCGCGCGTGAATGCCTCCGGCACCCTGCTCGAAGGCATCGCCCTGTGGGGCGAGCTGAAGCCGCAACTGACGCAGGACGCGCTGGTCGAACGCGCCCTGCAGTATTGCGACTGGGCCGTGGCGCGCGGCTTGCTGGCGATCCGTTCGCACGTGGATATCTGCGACCCGCGCCTGCTGGCCGTCGAAGCGCTGCTCGACGTCAAGCGGCAGGTGGCGCCGTATCTCGATCTGCAGCTGGTGGCCTTTCCGCAGGACGGCATCCTGCGCAGTCCCGGCGCCTTCGATAATTTAAAACGCGCGATCGCCATGGGCGTCGACGTGGTGGGCGGCATCCCGCATTTCGAGCGCACCATGGCCGACGGCGCGGAATCCGTGCGCCTGCTGTGCGAATTTGCCTGCGAGCGTGGCCTGATGGTCGACATGCATTGCGACGAATCGGACGATCCGCTGTCGCGCCACATCGAAACCCTGGCCTTCCACAGCCAGCGCTTGGGGCTGCAGGGCAGGGTGACGGGCTCGCACCTGACGTCCATGCATTCGATGGACAATTATTATGTGAGCAAACTGCTGCCCCTGATCCGCGAGGCGGGCGTGGCGGCCATCGCCAACCCCCTCATCAACATCACCCTGCAGGCGCGTCACGATACGTATCCGAAGCGGCGCGGCATGACGCGCGTGCCCGAGATGCTGGCCGCCGGCATTCCCGTCGCCTTCGGCCACGACTGCGTGATGGATCCGTGGTACAGCCTCGGTTCCGGTGACATGCTGGAAGTGGCGCACATGGGACTGCACGTGGCGCAGATGACGGGCCAGCAGGCGATGCACGAGTGTTTTTTGGCCGTGACGGAGACGCCGGCGCGCATCCTGGGCCTGGACGGCTACGGCATTGCGCCCGGCTGCCACGCGGACTTGCTGATCCTCGATTGCGGCTCCACGGTGGAAGCGCTGCGCCTGCGCGCCGCGCGGCGCCTGGTGCTGCGCCGCGGGAAAGTCGTCAGCGAGGCGCCGCGCGCGCAATCGCGCCTGCATTTGCCGGGGCGGCCCGAGAGTGTGAACTTCCGCCTGGGGCGCTGATACAATCGGCCATCACTTGTTATCGGGAGCACCGCCTTGAAAGAAATTGATATCCGCCCGGCCAATGAAGCCGATTTCGACGCCATGTGGCTGATCTTCCAGACCCTGGTCGCCGGCGGCGACACCTATACCTTCCCCGCCGGGACTTCGCGCGAAGAGTGCCACGCCTACTGGTTCGGTCCCGGCGTGCAAAGCTTCGTCGCCGTGATGGGCAGCGAGCGCCTGCTGGGCATGTACAAGCTGGTGGCGAACCAGCCGGGCCATGGATCGCACGTGGCCAATGCCTCGTTCATGGTCGATCCCGCCGCGCAGGGCGTGGGCGTGGGCCGCCTGATGGGCGTGCACTGCATGGAAGAGGCGCGCCGCGCGGGCTACCTGGCGATGCAGTTCAACTTCGTCGTCAGCACCAACCTGGCCGCCGTCACGTTGTGGAAAAAACTGGGCTTCACGGTGGTCGCCACCTTGCCGCTGGCTTACCGCCACGCGCAGCTGGGCTATGTCGACGCCTACGTGATGTACCAGCTGCTGACCGACCCGATGCAGTGGCCGGCATGAGCGGCGCCGTCACCGTGATCGAGACGCCCCGTCTGCGTCTGCGCACCGCCACCCTGGACGATGCGGCCTTCTACATGGAGCTGGTCAACGACCCGTCGTGGATCGCCAACATCGGCCAGCGCAACATCGACACACTGGAAGCGTCCCGCGCCGCGCTGGAGTCGGGACCGATGGCGCAGTTCCGCGACCATGGCTATTCGCTGTACATCGTCGAGCGCCGCAGCGATGGCGCGCCCGTGGGCATGGCCGGTCTGGTGCGCCGCGACAGCCTGCCCGGCCCCGATATCGGCTACGCCATGCGTCCCGCCTACTGGGGCCAGGGCTATGCCTGGGAGGCGACGGCGGCCATCGTGCGGCATGCGCAGCACGTGCTGCGCCTGCCCACCCTGTACGGCATCACGTCGCTGCAGAACCAGGCGTCGATCAATCTGCTCAACAAGCTGGGGCTGCGCTTCGAGCGTTTTACGCGCCGCCAGCCGGACGGCAAGGATACGAACGTCTACCGCCGTGATTTTCGCCTGGATTGACGCGGCAAATCCGTATCGGAAAAGTGAAAAAAAGTATTTAGAAAGCGGCGTCTTTTGTAGTGGTGGCGCGCGGTCTTTGTTTTTATAGTTGGCATACCGGTGGAAGACCGCCGGACTATAAAAACTGGAGACTCGTGATGAAAATCGTTACTGCTATTGCATGGGGCGGCGTCATGTCCGCCGCCTGTGCATCGATGCCGGCGGCATTGGCGCAAAGCTGCTCGGTGCCCGTCCTCAAGGTGCTGGCGCAAAAAAGCCTGGGCCTGACCGTGATGGAAAAGACCCTGGCCGAGTATGAAAAGAAAAACGGCACCAAGGTGCAGATCAGCTATTTCGGCGAAAACGACCGCCGCTCGAAAGCCCGCCTCGACGCTTCCACCAAGGCCGGCTCCTACCAGATCTATTACATCGACGAAGCCAACGTGGCCGAATTCGCCACGGCCGGCTGGGTCGTTCCCCTGCTCAAATACCTGCCCAAGGACGCCGACTACGACGACTTCCTGCCGGGCCGCCGCGCCGTCGCCTCGTACAAGGGCGTGGCGTATTTCGCGCCCCTGATCGGCGGCAGCGACTTCCTGTTCTACCGCCGCGACCTGCTGGAAAAGGCGGGCATCGCCGTCCCGAAGACGCTCGACGAACTGGTCGCCGCCGTGAAAAAACTCAACAACCCGCCGAACGTGTACGGCTGGGCGGCGCGCGGCCAGCGCGGCTCCGGCATGAATGTGTGGCGCTGGGCGCCGTTCATGCTGGCCGCCGGCGGCAAGTGGGAAAACAATGGCGTGCCGGCCTTCAATTCGCCGCAGGCCGTGAAGGCCACCACCCTGTACCGCGAACTGTTCAAGTATTCGCCGCCGGGCGGCGCCACCTACGACTGGAGCAACGCGCTCGAAGCATTCAGGTCGGGCAAGGTGGCGTTCATGATCGAATCGACGCCGTTCGCCGACTGGATGGAAGACCCGAAAAAATCCTCGGTGGTCGACAAGGTGGGCTATGCGCGCCCGCCATCGCCGCTGCCATCGGCCGCGTATGGCCACGGCCTGGCCATCTCCGCCACGGGTGCGAAGGATGAATGCACGCGCCAGGCGGCCGGCAAGTTCATCGCCTGGGCCACGGGCAAGGAGCAGGAACAGGCGCGCCTGAAGGACAACGTCTTCAGCGACTACAACCGCAGCAGCACCATCGCCAGCGAGTACTTCCGCAAGCACGTCAAGCCGCAGATCCAGGCGGGCCTGACGGACACCACGCCCGTCTCGCGCGTCACCATCTGGCCCAGCCCCGAGTGGCCGGACATCGGCGACAACCTGGGCGTAGTTTTGGAGGAGGTGTTTACGGGCACGCGCGGCGACGTGCAAAGCGCGCTCGATGAGGCCAACGAGTATGCGACGGAAGTGATGCAGCGGGCTAGTAAACGCAAATAGGCCGGTAGTACTGTTCCAACCCCCGACGGCGAAAGGCTGGGGTCGGTCGCTTCGCGATCGGATTGCGCCCCACTGGGGCGCAATCCCCCGTCGGGTCTGACCCCGGTATTCGCCTTGGGGTTAAAGCCAGCGCCTGCCTATCCTCGCCTGAAAGCTGATCCTTATGCCAAACACCATCCGTAAAAAACACCACACCTGGCTGCCGGCCGTCTTTCTGACGCTGCCGCTGCTGGTCCTGCTGATACTGGGCCTGGTGCCCAGCATCGCCGCCATCAACCTGGCCCTGCAAAACCGCGTGCTGCGCTACAGCGACAGCGACTACGTCGGCTTCGCCAATTTCATCCGCCTGTTCGGAGACCGCCGCTTCCTCAATGCCGTGCAGGTATCGGCCATCTGGGAAGTGGTCACCGTGGCCGGCTCGCTGCTCGTCGGCGTGCTGCTGGCCGTGTTCCTGTTCGAGAAAGTCAAGGGACGCACGCGTGACGTCATCGCGCTGCTCTTGATCGTGCCCGTGCTGCTGCCGCGCGTCTCGGCCGCTTTCATCTGGAAGTTCATGTACTCGCCGCTGATGGGCATCCTGAACTGGCTGCTCGAATGCGTGGGCCTGGGCGGCACGGCGCTGCTGTCGGACCCTGCCACGGCCCTGTATGCGGTGGCGCAGGTCGATATCTGGCAGTGGGGCCTGTTCTTCGGCGCCGTCATCCTGAAGCTGCTCGAAACCCTGCCCGCCGAACCGCTGGAAGCGGCGCGCCTCGATTACGCCAACACGCTCCATGTGTATGCCTACATCGCGCTGCCGATGCTCAAGGTACCGATCATGAGCCTCGTGTTCATCAAGATGGTCGAGTCGCTGCGCTCGTTCGACCTGATCTACGTGATGACCAAGGGCGGCCCCGGCATCTCCACCGAAACGCTGGACATGTACGCGTACGCGCAAGGCATCGGCCTGATGGGCAAGGTGTCGTACGCGTCCAGCATGGCCGTGCTGATGATGCTGGCCACCACTGTCATCTTCACTCTACTCTGGAAGCGGGTCGCCAAATGGGAAAACTGACTCTGACGCGCGGCGTTGGCGCCGTCACCACCACCGCCATCACCACCATGATTATCCTGGTGGCGCTGTTCCCCATCCTGTGGGCCGTGCTCAATTCCTTCAAGGAGCTGATGGACATCGTCACGCCCGTGCCGCGCTTTTTCTTCAGCCCGACCCTGGCCAACTACCAGCAGGTGCTGGCCAGCCCCGAGGTACTCACGGGACTGGGCAACAGCGTGGCCATCGTCGGCGTGGCCGTGTTGCTGGGCGCCGTGCTCGGTGTGCCGGCCGCATATGCGATCGCCCGCTATCCGATTCCTGCGAAGAAGGATATCCAGTTCTTCCTGCTGTCCTTGCGCTTTTTGCCGCCCGTGGCCGTCGCCATCCCGCTGATCTCCATCTGGATCGACCTGGGCTTGTACGACTCGCGCCTGTCGATGGTGGTGACGTATCTGCTGGTGACTTTGTCGACCATCATCTGGCTGTCGATTCCCGCCTTTGCCCGCATTCCGATGGAGATCGAGGAAGCGGCCGCGCTCGACGGCTACGGCCCCTACCAGGTGTTCTGGCACGTGGCCCTGCCGGTGGCCTCGAAGACCCTGATGGGCGGCATCGTCTTCAGCTTCGTGCTGGTCTGGAATGAACTGATGATCGCGCTGGCGCTCACCTCGTCGAAAAGCATGACCCTGCCCGTGGTGGCGTCGGCATTTACCTCAATGGGCCAGGAAGTGCCGTGGGGCGTGGTGAACGCTTCCACCGTGCTGCTGGCGCTGCCGCCGCTGCTGTTCGTCGGCATCCTGGGACGGCTGCTCAACTCCATGCTCAAACATAAATAAGGAATTCATCATGCAAGCACTCGTACTGGAACAGGCGGAAAAAATCACCTTGCGCGACATCGACGTGCCGCTCGTCGTCGGCCCGCGCGACGTGAAGATCAAGATTCATACTGTCGGCATCTGCGGCAGCGACGTGCATTACTTCAAGCACGGCAAGATCGGCCCCTTCGCCGTCGAAGCGCCGATGGTGCTCGGCCACGAAGCGTCCGGCGTGGTGACCGAAGCAGGGGATGAGGTGACGCATTTGAAAGCGGGCGACCGCGTCTGCATGGAGCCGGGCGTGCCGCAGTTCGACTCGCCGGCCACCATGCGCGGCCTGTACAACCTGGACCCGGCCGTGCGCTTCTGGGCCACGCCGCCCATCCATGGCTGCCTCACGCCGTACGTCGTGCATCCTGCCGCGTTCACCTTCAAGCTGCCCGACAACGTCAGCTTCGGCGAAGGCGCCATCGTCGAGCCGCTGGCCATCGGCCTGCAGGCGGCCAAGAAGGCGGCCATCAAGCCGGGCGACGTGGCGGTGGTGATCGGCGCCGGCACCATTGGCGCGATGACTGCGCTGGCCGCGCTGGCGGGCGGCTGCTCGCGCGTGATCCTGGCCGACCTGGTGCCGGAAAAGCTGGCCCTGTTCGCCGATAACGCGGCCGTGACCACGGTCGACGTGCGCCAGGCCAGCCTGGCCGACACGGTGCGCGAGGCCACCGATGGCTGGGGCGCCGACATCGTCTTCGAGGCCAGCGGCAGCATGCGCGCCTACGACCACATCGTTGACCTGCTGTGCCCGAACGGCTGCCTGGTGCTGGTCGGCATGCCGCCGGATAAGGTACCTTTTGATATCGTCGCCATCCAGGCCAAGGAAGTGCGCATCGAGTCGGTGTTCCGCTACGCGAACATCTTCCCGCGCGCCATTGCCTTGCTCGCCTCGGGCAAGATCGACGTGAAACCCTTCATTTCGCGCACCTTCGGCTTTGCCGACGGCGTGCAGGCGTTCGAGGAAGCGGCCCAGGGCCATCCGCGCGACGTCAAGATACAAATTGAACTGGCAGGAGACTGATCATGGCAAATATCGCCTGCAGGCAGCTGCACAAGACCTATGACCAGAAGACGGCCGTGCTGCAGCCGTTCGACCTGGAGATCGCCGACGGCGAATTCATCGTCCTGCTGGGGCCTTCGGGCTGCGGCAAGTCGACCCTGCTGCGCATGATCGCGGGCCTGGAAGACATCAGCGGCGGCGAGCTGTTGATCGGCGGGGCCATCGTCAACGATTTGCCGCCCCGCGCGCGCAACGTGGCGATGGTGTTCCAGAACTACGCGCTGTATCCGCACATGACGGTGTACGACAATATCGCCTTCGGCCTGCGCCGCCTGAAGGTGCCGAACGACGAGATCGAGCGCCGCGTGCGCGAGGTGGCGGCCATCCTCAGCCTGGACAGCCTGCTGGAACGCAAGCCGCGCGCCATGTCGGGCGGGCAGCAGCAGCGCACGGCCATCGCGCGCGCCATGATCAAGACGCCGCAGGTGTTCCTGTTCGACGAACCGCTGTCGAATCTGGATGCCAAGCTGCGCGCGCAGCTGCGCGCCGACATCAAGCGATTGCACCGGCGCCTGCGCACCACCACCCTGTACGTCACGCACGACCAGCTCGAGGCCATGACCCTGGCCGACCGCGTGGTGCTGATGAAGGGCGGACATATCGAGCAGATCGGCACGCCGGCGGAACTGTACAACCATCCGCGCACTCTGTTCGCGGCTGGCTTCATCGGCACGCCGGCCATGAACTTCATCGATGGCGTCGTCGAAAAAGACGGCGGCCAGACGGTGCTCGTGTGCGCCGGCTACCGCTGGCCATTGACGTCGCCCCGCTTCGCGGCGCTGCAGGCGGGCGCGCGCGTGGTCTTCGGCCTGCGTCCGAGCCACTTGCGCGCGGCGCAAGTGCAGGCACAAACGCGGGAGCCGTCAGGCACGCATGGCCTGGCGTGCGTGATCGACCTGGTCGAGCTGCTGGGCGCCGAAGCGCTGATCAGCTTCCAGTGCGGCGCCTTGAGCCTGTCGGCCCTGCTGCCGGCGAATGCGGCCAACAGTGCGGCGCAGGTGGGGCAGACCCTGGCGCTGGCCTTCGACGAGGAGCACATGCACCTGTTCGACGCCGACAGCGGGCTGGCCGTGGCGGTCGGTACTCAGGTAAGTGGTTAGAATAGCTGGCAACGAGACCGCGCAAGGGAACTGCCGTGACGCCTGACCTGGAACTGATTCACAAACCGATCCACGAATCGTTTCGCGCGTGGGCGCACGGCTTTCCGCATACCGTGGCGAAATGGCATTTTCATCCCGAGTACGAACTGCACTTCATCATCACATCGAACGGCAAATTTTTTATCGGCGACCATATCGGCAGTTACGGGGCGGGCAATCTGATCCTGACAGGGCCGAACCTGCCGCATAACTGGGTCAGCGAACTGCCGGAAGGCGTGGTCCTGCCCGAGCGCGACCTGGTGCTGCAGTTTTCCAGCGATTTCATCGAACGTTGCGCGCTGCTGTTCCCGGAAATGGCGCCCCTGAAAAGCCTGCTGGGCGAGGCCGCCAGGGGCTTGCAATTTCCCGATGCGCTGGGGCTGCGCCTGGTGCCGCTGATGAAGGAATTGACGACGGCGCAGGGCTTGCGCCGGGTCGAACTGTTTACGCGTTTGTTCGGCGAGCTGTGCGAGTGCCGCGAGCGGCGGCCCCTGGCCAGCGTGACCTATCTGGCGCAGGCGGGCCGCTACATGTCGTCGACCATCAACCTGGTGCTGGCCTACATCAAGCAGAACATCACGCTCGATTTTTGCGAGCAGGACGTGGCCGACGTGGCGGAGATGAACACCTTGAAATTCACGCGCTTTTTTCGCAAGCATACGGGCACCTCGTTCATTCAATACGTGAACCAGGAGCGCATCGCGCTGGCCTGCGAACTGCTGATGAACACGGACATGAAGGTCACCGATATCTGCTACCGCACGGGCTTCAACAACCTTTCCAATTTCAACCGCCAGTTTTTGGCGCACAAGCAGATGTCGCCGTCCAAGTTCCGCTCCTGCCTGCTGATGAACATGCCCGAGCCGTCCGGCGACGGCCATCCTTAACTCTCTTTTGGAATCAAATGACTTATCTCGGTATCGATATCGGCACTTCCGAAGTCAAGGCCATCCTCACCGATGACGCGCAGACCATCCTTGCCAGCAGCGGCGTGACCCTGCGCGTCTCCAGCCCCCATCCCGGCTGGTCGGAACAGAATCCCGAAGACTGGTGGCATGCCACCCTGGACGTCATCACCGCCATCCGCGCCGCGCAGCCGGTGGCGTTTTCCGGCTTGCGCGGCATCGCCCTGTCGGGCCAGATGCATGGCGCCACGCTGCTCGACAAGCAGCAGCACGTGCTGCGCGCGGCCATGCTGTGGAACGACACGCGCGCCTTTGCCGAATGCGTGGAACTCGAGGCGCTGGTGCCCGAGTCGCGCGCCATCACGGGCAACCAGGCCATGCCCGGTTTCACGGCGCCCAAGCTGCTGTGGCTGCAAAAGTACGAACCGTCGCTGTTCCGCGCCACGGCCAAGGTCTTGCTGCCCAAGGATTACGTGGCCCTGCGCCTGACGGGCGAGTATGTGTCCGATATGTCCGACGCTTCCGGCACCCTGTGGCTGGACGTGGCCAAACGCGACTGGTCCGAGCGCATGCTGGCCGCCACCGGCCTCACGCGTGAGCACATGCCGCGCCTGGTGGAGGGCAGCCATGCCGCCGCGCAGGTGCGCCCCTCGCTGTGCCAGGAATGGGGCATTGCGCATGCTGTCGTGCTGGCCGGCGGCGCGGGCGACAACGCCGCGGCGGCTGTCGGCCTGGGCGTGGTGGAGCCGGGCGCCGGCCTGCTGTCGCTGGGGACCTCGGGCGTGCTGTTCGCCGGCAGCGACGGCTTCGCGCCCAATCCGGGCCAGGGCGTGCACGCGTTCTGCCATTGCCTGCCTGAGCGCTGGCACCAGATGAGCGTGATCCTCAGCGCCGCGTCCAGCCTCAGTTGGGTGGCGCGGCTGACGCAGTCGAACAACATCGGCGAATTGGTGACGCTGGCGGAAAACGTCGAGGCGCGCACGGCCCCCGTCTTCCTGCCGTACTTGAGCGGGGAGCGCACGCCGCACAACGACGCTTCCGCGCGCGGCGTGTTTTTCGGTTTGTCGACGGAACACGGGCGCGCAGAACTGGCCTACAGCGTGATGGAAGGCGTGGCCTTTGCCATGGCCGACGGCAATGCGGCCCTGCGCAGCGCCGGCACGCATCTGAAGGAAGCGTCGTTCGTCGGCGGCGGCTCGCGCAGCCGCTTCTGGGCCCAGCTGTGCGCAAATGCCTCGGGCTTGCACGTGCAGCGCCACGATCACGGCGTGGCCGGCGGCACCCTGGGCGCGGCGCGCCTGGCGCAGATGGCGGCGACGGGCTTGCCGCCTGCGCAAGTGTGCACGCGCCCGGCTGTGCAGGAAACGGTGGCGCCGCAGGCCTCCGGCATGCTGGACGAACGTCTGGCGCGCTACCGGCGTTTGTATCCGCTGTTGCGCGAAGAATTCGCGGGCGCGGCGGCGGAAACGCGCTGACGTGGCCGGCAAGATTGCCGGCCCGGCCATGCTGCGTCGGCGGGAATATGGCCAGACAGTCAATCTTCCCGTGTAATTTGTTGTTTCTATGTTGAAAGTGTTTCTCTAGCGAAAGCGCCGCTTGGTTTTTCGCGGGGCGGGCCGCATGATTTCCCTGTTTGGTGGGAATTGGATAGATTTGGCGACGCCTTTGTTGCCATCCTGTTCTTGCCGCCGGGAGAAACATATGCAACTCGCGAATCTGAAAATCTCCGTCCGCCTGGGTCTGCTGGGCGCCTTCTTCTTTCTTGCGCTGGTGTTTGTCGGCGCACGCGGCTGGAGCGCGCTCGACGCGGCCAGCGTGCGCAGCAACGAAGCCATGCAGCGCTCCGTGGCACTGACGGAAGCCGTCGACGCGGCGCGCAGCGCGCAGGTGGAATTCAAGATCCAGGTGCAGGAATGGAAAAACATCCTGCTGCGCGGCGGCGACGCGGCCGCCTTCCAGCGCTACCGCGAAGCGTTCGTCGCCAGCGGCGCGCAGACGCGCAAGGAATTGAAAGGCCTGCAGGCCATGATGGAGGCATTGAAACTCGATACGGCGCCCGTCGAGCGTGCGCTGCAGGCGCACGACGCGCTGGGCGTGAGCTACCTGGCGGCGCTGCAAAAATTTGACGGCGCGCGCGCCGACAGCGCCCACACGGTCGATGCGCTGGTCAAGGGCATGGACCGCGAGCCGACGCGGCAGATCGACGCCATCGTCGCGGCCATCGGCAAGCAGTCGCACAGGCTGATGGCGCAGATGAAGGAGCAGGATGACGCCGCGCACCGCAGCGCCAGCATCGCCATGCTCGTCACCGTGCTGGTGACCCTGGTCGTCGGCAGCGTCACCGTGTGGTGGCTGATCCGCAGCATCACGGTGCCGCTGGGCGCGGCCGTCGGCATCGCCCAGCAAGTGGCGGCCGGCGACCTGCGCGCCGTGGTGGCCGGCGGCAGCCGCGATGAAATCGGCGACCTGCTGCGTGCGCTGAAAGCGATGAGCGGCAACCTGGCCGCCATCGTCGGCAGGGTACGCGTCGGCACGGACGCCATCGCCCTGGCGTCCGGTGAAATTGCCAGCGGCAATATGGACTTGTCGTCGCGCACGGAAGAACAAGCCAGTTCGCTGGAAGAAACGGCCGCCTCGATGATCGAGCTGACCACCACCGTGCGGCAGAATAACGACAATGCCGACCAGGCGCGCCAGCTGGCCGGCGGCGCGTCCGACGTGGCGCAGCGCGGCGGCGCGGCCGTGGCGCAGGTGGTGCAGACCATGAACCATATCAATGCCTCCTCGAAGCGCATCGTCGACATCATCGCCGTCATCGACGGCATCGCCTTCCAGACGAATATCCTGGCCCTGAATGCGGCCGTGGAAGCGGCGCGCGCGGGCGAGCAGGGACGCGGCTTCGCCGTCGTGGCCAGCGAAGTGCGCAGCCTGGCGCACCGCTCGGCCGCGGCGGCCATGGAAATCAAGCAGCTGATCGGCGAATCCGTGCGCACGGTGGAAGAGGGCAGCGTGCTGGCCGGCCAGGCCGGGCGCACAATGGATGAGGTGGTGAGCAGCGTGCAGCGCGTGAACGCCATCATCGGCGAGATCGCCGTGGCCAGCGTGGAACAGCGCGACGGCATCGAGCAGATCAGCATCGCCATCAGCCAGATGGATGGCGTGACGCAGCAGAACGCGGCCCTGGTGGAGCAGGCCGCCGCCGCCGCGGACGCGCTGCAGCAGCAGGCGGCCAGCCTGGCCGACGCCGTCAGCATCTTCAAGCTGCACGGCACGCCCGGCGTGGCGCTACCTGCCGGCGCCGCCCTGGCGCGGAAGCTGTCGCTGGCCTGAAGCCGGCGTGCCCTGCGCCGCTTGATGCCAGTCAAGCGGCACCCGATCAGGCAAATATCGCGCCAAAATTCTTATACTATTTCCTTTCAGCATGTATCTGCGCCCGGCCGCATGGCGCGCGTTGCAAAGGAAAACCATGTTCCCTACGTTCCGCCTGCCGGGTGACGCATGACGGCGCTGCTGCTGGCGCTGTGCCTGACTCTGACCATGGTGCTCGCCGTGCTGCTGGCCTGCCAGTGGCGCGCGGCGCGCACGTGGCGCATGCGTCATGCGACCGGCGCGGTGCTGCAGGCGGCGCAGGCGCGGCGCATGGCGGATGCGCTGGCGCTGCTGCACGCCTTGCCGGCGGCCGTCATCGGCACCGACCACGACGGCGTGGTGCAGTATCTGAATCCCCGCGCCAGCGCCATGGGCGGGCTGCTGGGCGACGATGGCCTGGGCCAGCCCGTGACCGGGCTGCTGCCGCTGTTCCATGACGGCACGCCCATCGATGCGGCGCGCCAGGTGCGCGACTGCGTGGCGCGGCAGGAGGTGCTGGAAGTGGCGCGCGGCGCCGTGCTGCTGCGCCATCTCGACGGCAAGCGCATCGACGTGCAGTACAGCTGCGCGCCGCTGGCGCAGGGCGGCGCGGTGCTGCTGCTGCACGATGTGTCGGCCCGCCGGCGCGCCGAGCAGCAGCTGGAATTTATCGCCCACCACGATGGCTTGACGGGACTGCCGAACCGCCTGCATTTCCAGATCCGCTTCGAGCACGGCATCGCCTACGCGCGCCGCCACCAGGGTTTGCTGGCCGTGCTGTTCGTCGACATCGACCGTTTTAAATCCATCAACGACAGCCTGGGGCACGACGTGGGCGACCAGGTGCTGACGGAGTTCGCGCGCCGGGTGCAGCAGTGCGTGCGCAAGGTCGATACGGTGGCGCGCCAGGGCGGCGACGAATTCGTCATCCTGCTGACGGAACTGCGCACGGCGCACGATGCCGAACGGGTGGCCGAAAAGATCGTCGCCGCCATCGCCGCGCCCTTCGTCATCGGCGAGTACAGCCTGTCGGTGGCGGCCAGCGTGGGCGTGGCCCTGTATCCGGACGACGACGACGACGTCAATGCGCTGATCGAAAAGGCCGACTTGGCCATGTATGCGGCCAAGCGCCACGCCCCCGGTACTTGCCAGCGCTATGCGCCGCGCATGCAGACGCAGTCGTATTCGCGCACCATCCTCGAGACGGCCCTGCGCCACGCGCTCGAACGCAACGAGTTCGTGTTGTACTACCAGCCGCGCATGGACTTGAAGACGCGCAGGATCACGGGCGTGAAGGCGCTGCTGCGCTGGAAGCACCCGGAACTGGGCTTGATGATGCCGCTCGACTTCTTGCCGGTGCTGGAGGAAAGCGCCTTGATCCTGCCGGTGGGCGCCTGGGTGCTGGCCACGGCCGTGGAGCAGGCGCGCGGCTGGATTGCGCAGGGGCAGATGCTGACGGTGTCCGTCAGCCTGTCGGCGCGCCAGTTCTACCAGCGCGATATCGCGCGCAATTTCGCCGCCGCGCTGCAGGCGGCCGGCGTGCCGGGCCATTGCATCGAACTGGAAATCGCCGCCGGCATCCTGATCGACAGCAACCAGAACTGCGAGCTGATACTGCGCCAGTTCCGCCAGCTGGGCATGGCGATTGCCATCAGCGATTTCGGCACGGGCGACGCTTCGCTCACTTACCTGAAACGCTTTCCCACGGATGCCGTGAAGATCGAAAAGTGTTTCATCGACGACCTGGACAAGCCGGGCGGCGATGGCGCCATGGTGCGCGCCATCGTGGCGATGGCGCGCACGCTCGGACTGCGCACCATCGCCGGCGGCGTGGAAAGCGGCGAGCAGCTGGAACTGCTGGCCGAGATGGGCTGCGACGAGGCATTTGGCTATTTTCTCGGCCGCGCCATGGCGCCCGAGGGCATCGAGGTGCTGCTCAAGTCGCCTAGCCCGGCGTGACGGACAGCGCCGCCAGCAGCGCGGCGGCCAGCACGGCCGCGCCGCCGATCACGCGCGCCAGGCGCATGGCCTGGTGCGGCGCATACGGCAGCAGCCAGATCAGCAGCAAGCCGCAGCCCGTCAGGCTGCCGACCCAGTAGACGAGGCCATAGCCGCCGCCGGCGATGTGCATGGCCCAGGCCAGGCCGGCCGCCAGCGCCAGCCAGCCCGTCCACTGCAGGCGGCGGCGCAGCGGGGCGGGCGGTTCGGCGCCGCGCCCGTGCAGGTCGGCGTAGTGGCGGTCCATGGCCAGGCACAGCGAGGACAGGCCCGCATAGCACAGGGCGAAGACGAGGAAATTGGCTAACAGTTCCATCACGCGGCCTCCATCGTCGTCGGCGCCGGCTTGGCCGGTGCTGGTTTGGAGGCTTTCACGGGCAGCGGTTTCAATTTGAACGCCGCATACGCGAGGCCCAGGCCCAGCACCAGCACCACCAGGTCGAAGGCGGCCACCGCCACGGGGCCGCGCCCCAGGAACAGGGTCACGCCCAGGTGCGAATGGGTGGTGAAGACGTTCAGCACGGGCAGCGCCGCGAGCAGGAAGGCGCCGGCGGCCAGCTGCATGCGCCACATGGCACGCGACGGGCGCAGCTGGGCGATGATGGCGGCCAGGGCCCAGGCGCCGAAGAAGCAGGCGATTTCCTCTTTCGGGCGTTCCTCCATCGCCGCCGGCAGCAGGCGGTTGGCCCAGAAGTAGGCGCCGAAGGCGATCGGGATGCCGGCGATGGCGCCGATGTTGAGCGCTTCCACCAGGCGCAGGCCGAAGCTGGCGCGCTTGCCGGCGGCCAGCGCCTTGGCCTGCTTCTGGCGCGTCTTGACGGCCCACAGCAGGGCGCCCGTGGCGACCATGGCGCAGCCGGCCAGGCCGGAGAGGAAGAACAGGGCGCGCAGCAGCGGTCCGCCGAAATGCGCGACGTGCAGGCCGACCATCACGCCTTGCGTGGCGGCCGCGCCGGGCTGCGCCTCGCCATCGCTTGACAGCAGTTTGCCGGACACGCCATCGAATTCCATCGATGGCTGCTTCGACGACATGTCGCGTCCGCCGGCGCGCGTCAGCGTGATGGTGGCGTTGGCGTCGCCCGGATGGTTGACGGAGATGCGCTCGACCTTGCCGCCCCACTGCTGTTCCGCCTGGCGCACGAGGGGCGCGATCGGCGTCAGCGGCGCGGCCACGCCGGCCGGCTTGCTGTCGCCCGAGCGGCCCGGGAAGGCTTCGGCGAAGAAGGCGTCCTGGTCGCCTTTGTAGGCGGCCGTGACGCCGGACGGCATGTACAGGAACATCAAGGTGACCAGGCCCGTGTAGGTGATCATGATGTGGTAGGGCAGGGCCAGCACGGCCGTCACGTTATGCGCGTCGAGCCATGAGCGCTGGCCCTTTTTCGGCCGGAAGGTGAACAAGTCCTTGAAGATGCGCTTGTGCGTGACGATGCCGCTGATGATGGAGACGAACATGAACATGGCGCAGAAACCCACGATCCAGCGGCCCCAGATGGCCGACATGTAGTGCAGGTCGAAATGCAGGCGGTAGAGGAATTCGCCGCCGCGCGTCTCGCGCGGCTTCGATAGCACCTGGCCCGTGGCCGGGTCGGCTTTTTCGCTATGAAAATTGCCGCGCCGTCCGCGTTTCTTTTCGCCCGGTTGCGACGGCTTGCTCCAGCCCAGCTGCGTGGCGGGGCTGCGCTCGCCGGGCAAGCTGATGAACCAGCGCGTGGCGCCTTCGGCCCGCTCTTCCATCGCCTGTTGCGCGACCTTGGCCGCTTCCTCGGTGCTCACCTGGCTGGCGGCGGCGCCGTGCAGCTCGGGCTGCATCCACAGGGTGATTTCATTGCGGTAGTAGCTGGCCGTGCCGGCGCAAAACACCAGCAGCAAGATCCAGCAGACGAGCAGGCCGGACCAGGTGTGCAGCCATGCCATCGACTGGCGGAAACCTTCTTTCATGCGAGACTCCAGGATAGTGCGCCCATCGACTGCAGGATGGCGGCGATGACGGCGGCCGGAATCAGGAGACCCAGCCATGCGCGCAGGGCGCTGCGCGTGGCGAAGACCCACATCACGGCGCAGGTGTAGATGGCAAACGATAGCAGGGTGGCCGTCATGACGGCTTCGGAACGGGCCATGGGCAGGCTCACCGACAGCAGCATGGTGACCAGTGCGGCCAGCACGTAGCCTCCAGCGATGGCGGCCACGCTGCGCGACGCCACGCCGAGGCGGTACACGGCCCCGGCGGAGAGCCGCAGGCGCGGCATTTTAATGATGGCAGGCGCTTGCATGGTCAGTCGTGATCCTTGCTCGGCGGCTGGGCCGGGCCGGCCGGCAGCGGCGTGACGCCTTGCGGCTGCACCAGGCTCAGGGTGGTCACGAACATGGCCTTGTCATACGCTTGCGCGCCGCGCTGTCCGGCCGTCTTGTCCGTGTGCTGCACTTCCAGCACATACGTGCCTTGCCATGGCAGCGGGAAGCTGACCAGGCCTTGCGCATCGCTCCACGCTTCCTTGCCCCAGCCCGACTGCACCACGGCGTTGACCTTGGCCTGCGCCAGCGGCTTGCCCTGGTAGCTGACCTGGAACTGGCCCGGCGTGCCGGTCGGCACCAGGTCCAGGGTCAGCGCGGGTGCTTGCGCCTTGCCGTCGGCGATCAGGCGCGCGGCCGGCACCCACACGGTGCGCGTGGTCTTGCCATCCTTTTTCTCTTCCCACGACGGGTAGGCGTTTTCCTCGACGATGATGCTTTCGCCGGCGCCCACCTTGCCATTGAGGAGGAAGGCGCCCGCCGTCTTGCTCGCCTGCAGCGGCTGCGCGCCCTTGGCCGACAGCCACGTCACGTTCTTGATGCTGAACTTGTCCAGCAGGCCGGGCGACGCTTCGCGCAGGTTGTCGCCGAATTCGCCGAAGTACACGCTGGCCGCCTTGCCGTCCTGCTGCAGCCAGATCTGGTGCGCGCTGGCGCTGCCGCAAGCGAGGGCCGCGCCCAGCAGGGCGGTGGCGAGGGCGCCGGGGCGCGCGATGGAAGCGATGTGCATGGTGTATCCCTTATCTTGTTATGTGAGTGGAAAAAGCGGCCGGCGGTGCATCAGTACTGGTAGCGCAGGTTCAGCGCCACGTTGCGCGGCTCGCCGTAATAGCCGCCGTTATAGAAGCCCACGCGGCGGAAATACGTCTTGTCGAACAGGTTGTTGACGTTCAGGCTGGCCGACAGTTTCGGGCTGATCTGGTAGCGCGCCATCAGGTTGGCCAGCACGTAGCTGCCCTGGCTGACGCGGATCTTGCTCTTGTTCGGCAGGGTGGCCATCGTCCAGATCTCGCTCTGCCAGTTCAAGCCGCCGCCGATGGTGAGATTTTGCAGCTCGCCCGGCAGGCGGTAGGTGGTCGAGACACGCAGCATGTTGGTCGGCTGGATGGTGTTGGTCACCACGCCCTTGCCCGTCTTCGAGCTGCTGTGCGTGTAGCCTGCGAACAGCTGCCAGCCGCGCAAGGGGCTGCCCGACACTTCTGCTTCGTAACCTTTGCTTTTCGTGCCCTTGCCCGTCGATATATACGGACGGCTGCCATCCGGCAGCACGAAGGTCGGCGGCACCGACTTGTCTTCCTCGCCCAGATTGTCCTGCTTCGCTTCATACACGGCGAACGAGGCATTCACGGCGCCGTCGAGGAATTCGCTCTTCACGCCCGCTTCCACGTTGCTGCCCGTGATCGGGTCGAGGAAGGCGTTGTTCTTGTCCTTCAGGTTTTGCGGCTTGAACAGGTCGGTATAGCTGGCGTACAGCGACGTGCTCTTGCTCACGTCGAGCACCAGGCCCGCATACGGCGTGACGACGTCGTCCGTTTTATACGCGGAGCTGCGCTTCACAAAACGGCCCCCAGTGTCGTAACGGTCGCTATACGTTTTCCACTTCGACACGCGCGCGCCGGCCAGCACCTTGACGTTGTCGGCGACGTTGATGCGCGTGGCGATGAAGGCGCCCGACTGTTTGGTGGTGGCGACGTCGCGCGCGCCCGTGCGCGTGAGCGCCGGCTCGGGCACGTCGCCCGTCCAGTTGCGGAAGTCGGGGATGGTGGTGGCGAACGGCAGCGGATCGGGCAGCAAGGTTTCATTCGTCGTGCCCTTTCGCTTCCAGCCGTTCACGCCCAGCACCAGGTCGTGCCGGCGGCCGAACAGGGGGAAGCTGCCATTGGCCGACAGGTCGAAGTTGTCCTGCTTTTCATCGTAGGGGAAGGCGCCGCTCCAGACTTCCAGGCCGCTGCCGTCGCGTTTCGGATAGCCGCTGCCGCCGTAGAACAGCTTGCCGTTCGAGGAGCTGTCCAGGCGCCCGTAGGCGGCCTTGATCTTCCAGTCGTTGGCGAAGCGGTGTTCGAGGTAGACGTACTTGTTCTGGAACTCGCGTTCCCAGCTGCTCCACTTGGCCGCCATATTGAACGAGCGGGGCATGTTGGCCGGCGTGCCGTCCGAGAAGAACAGGGGCGTGGTGCCCCAACTCGTGCCTTTCGGCGTGTTCTTTTGATAGTCGATGCCGGCCGTGAGCAACGTTGCAGGCGTCAGGTCCGCCTCGACGATGACGGCGCCCGCCAGCTTGCGTTCCTTGTACAGGTCCATGTAGGAATGGCGGTTCTGGCCGGCCACCACGACGCGTCCGCGGATGCTGCCGTCCGCATTCAGCGGTGTGCTGATGTCGCCTTCCAGCCGGACCTTGCGCCACGAACCCACGGTCAGGCCGGCCGAGGCGGCAAACTCCTTGCCGGGACGCTTGTGCATCATGTTGATGGTGGCCGACGGGTCGCCATTGCCGCTGACCAGGCCCGTGGCGCCGCGCACGATTTCAATGCGGTCATAGATGGCCGTGTCGAACAGCGCATTCGACCCGGAATTGACGGCCACGCCGTCGATCTGGTAATTGCCGATGGAAAAGCCGCGCGCCGAAAAGCTCGTGCGTTCGCTGTCGTTTTCCTGCACCGTCACGCCCGTCGACTGCACCAGCACCTCGGCCAGGCTGTTCAATCCCATGTCGTCCATGCGCTGGCGCGTCACCACGGAAATCGATTGCGGCGTTTCGCGCATCGACAGGCCCATGCGCGTGCCCGTGGCCATCTGTCTGGTGGTGTAGGAGCCCGTGTGCTCCGTCGACGCCTTGTCTTGCTGGGCCTGCACCTTGATCTCGCTCAGGGTGGCTTCCTCCGGCTTGGCGCTTGTATCGGCGGCCAGCGCCGTGCCTGCGCCCAGCGCCGCCGCCAGCAATGCCGCCTGTACGGCGGCGGCCAGCGGACGCAGGGCGGTATTGCCAACGGTTGGGGAAAACGGGCTGGCCACCATGCCGGCCAGCGAAACTGCTCGCGCCATGAAACATCCTTCTTCTCGTGTGCCTGCCGTCGGACGGCGGGCGTTTTTTTGTAGGGGAGGCTTGCTTGGCGGTGGTGCCTGGCTGGCGCAGCGTGTCATCCAGCCATATGGCAGCCAGGCGACTGCGTGCAGACTCCGGCGAGTCTAAATGTGAATGAGAACTATTCTTATTATAGTGCGGGGTTGTGAGACATGCAAGAGTGCGATGTTGTAAACGCGCACGGCCGCCCGGTACTGGGGGCGGCCGTGGCGCGCGATGCTGGCTGCGCGGGCGCTTACAGCGCCGGCGTGTAGCGCACGGTGAGGATGATGTTGCGCGGTTCGCCGAAGTAGTTACCACGGCGCAATTCACCCGTGGCGGCCCAGTAGGTCTTGTCCGTTACATTGGCGATGCTGAGGCTGGCGCTCCAGTGGCGGTTGAAAATATACGCGGCGCGCGCGTCCCACACCGCGCGTCCGCCATTGCGGAAACGCACGTCGGGATTGTCATCGGCCCGGTAGACATAACCGCTTTGCGCCGAGACGCCGCCGCCCACCGTCCAGTGGTTCCACGCGCCGGGCAAGCGGTAGCTGGTCGATACGCGCAGCATGTGCTTGGGCGTGACGGTGGGCGGCGTTTCGTCGCCTTCGCCGCGCGCGATATTGTAGGTGTAGCCGGACGACAGCTGCCAGCCCGGCAGCACTTCGCCGCTGGCGTCCGCGTCGATGCCCGTGCTGCGGATGGGGCGGCCATTGCGGTAGCAGCTGCCCGTCACGTCCCACTTCAGGCAATCGTCGTTGCTGGCCTCGTCGTACACGGCCGTGTCGCGCTTGTCGATGCGGAAAGCGGCCAGCGCCACGTTCAGGCGGCCGTCGTACAGCTCGCCCTTCACGCCCGCTTCATAGGTGTCGCCGACGACGGGTTTCAACGGTTGTCCGCCCAGCGTGTAGTACAGGCTCTGCGGCTGGAAGATGCTGGCGTAGCTGCCGTACACGGACCAGCGCTTGTCGAGGTCGAGGACCAGGCCCGCGTACGGCGTGAATTCGCGGCTTTCCTTGTAACGGCTGACGGGGTCGGTCTCCAGCTTGCCCGTGGTCTGCTTGTCGAACCAGCTCAGGCGGCCGCCCAGCAGCAGATGCAGGTCAGGCCGCAGTTCCCAGCGCGTGCTGGCGTAGGCGCCGTAGTGCTGCTCGTTCAGGTGCGGCAGCGAGTCCCAGGTCGGATGCGGGGGACGGGCAAGCAGCGTATTGTTCGGATGGAAGACGTCGAAGGGCAGGCCGGGCGAGGTCGAGGCCGCATGATCGTCGGTGACGGCGCGCGAGGCATTCATGCCCAGCAGTACCTCATGCCTGCCGCCCCAGGCCTGGAAGCTGCCGCCCACGTTGGCGTCCACGCCCGTGGTGACGATATCCTGCTTGCGGTAGTTGACCGTGTACAGGCGCGCCCCTTGCTGCGTGGCGGGGGCTATGCTGCCGCGCACGATGGCCGCCTGCTGGTCGAAGGCCCCATACGTGCGGTTGAGGGCAACTTTGGCCTTCCAGTCGCCGCCAAAACGGTGTTCGAGGTCGGCGAACAGTTCGCCGATGGTGGCGTCGTGGCGGTTCCAGTCCTGCGCCAGCGACGTCGAGCGGCGCACGGGCAAGGTCGCGCCGTCGCTGTAGCGGGGCAGGCCAAACAGCCAGTAGCCGTCCGTCACCGTGTGCTGGCGGCGCGCGCCGGCGCGCACGGTGGTGGCGGCGTCGAGGTCCGCCTCGACGATGCCGTAGAACAGGGGCATGCGGCTGTGCGCCGCGTCATAGAAGTAATCGCGGTCCTGATAGGCCACCAGCGCGCGCCCGCGCACGGTGCCGGCCGCGTTCAGCGGCGCGCCTGCGTCGAGTTCGATGCGGCGCTGGTTCCAGCTGCCCACGGTGGCCGTCACGTCCGCGTGCGCTTCGGCGCGCGGGCGCTTGCGCACCAGGTTGGCCACGCCGCCCGGCGTGCCGGCGCCGACGATCAGGCCGGCCGAACCGCGCAGGATTTCGACGCGGTCATACACGGCCATGTCGGGGATCAGCCATCCCGTGGCATTGTCGGAAATGCCGGGCATGCCATCGATCAGGTAAGACAGGGCATTGCCGCGCGACAGGAATTCATGCGAGCCGAAGCTGCGGTTCATGCGCGTCAGGCCCGTGCTTTGCTCCAGCACCTGGTCCAAGGTGAACAGGTTCTTGTCATCCATCTGCTGGCGCGTGACGACGGATACCGATTGCGGCGTGTCGCGCAGCGAGCGCTCCGCGCCCGCCAGGGTCACGGCGCGCGTCGTGTAGGCGCCCGTGCCTTCGCTGGTGGCCGTGCGCTCGCCATTGGCCGTCACGGTGATTTCCGACAGGGTCGCCGTCTCGCCCGTGGCCTTGGGTGCCGCCTTGATGATGACGGCGCTGCCGTCGATCGACGCCTGCAGACCGCTGCCGGCCAGCAGGCGATCGAGGCCGTCGCGCACGCTGAGGGTGGCGCTGACGGCGGGCGCCGTCTTGCCGGCCACCAGCTCGGGCGAAAACAGCAGTTGCAGGTTGGCTTGCCGCGCCAGTTCATTCAGGGCTTGCCCCAGCGGCTGGGCGGCGATGGACAGTTTGACGGTGGGCAAGATTTGCGCCTGTGCAGCACTGAGCGTGCCCAGGGCCAGCATGGCGGCCAGGGCGAGGGGGGCGGGTTGCAGATTGAAGCGGGGGGACCACATGCGGCATTCTCCAGGTTACTTGTTGTCGATTCACCTGGTAGACGCGGCAGTGGATAAAATCCTCACCTGCGAATGCGAATTATTTTCATTTATTTTGTTGCAGATGCATGGCGGGCGCCTGCGCAGGCATTGTTGCCGCCATGTGGATCTCGCTGGCCGCACCGGCGCGCACGAGCTGCACGGGCAGCAGCTGGGGCAGGGCGGCGGCGAAGCGGTCGAGCTGGGCCAGGCTGAAGCTGCCGCCGATGCGCAGGCGCGCCACGGCCGGATCGCGCACGAGCAGGCCCGTGTCGCCATAGCGCTCGAACTCGGCCAGCGCCGCGCCCAGCGGCACGTTGTCGAAAGTGATCCTGCCGTCGCGCCATGGCGCCACGCTGCCGGGCGCCAGGCTGGCGACGTCGGACAGGCGGCCGCCGGCATCGCTGCTGACGCCCTGGCCGGCCGTCAGGTCGACCTGGTCTTGCCGCGCGCCCGCCACGCGCACGTGGCCATGTTGCACGGCTACGCGCAGCTGGCCGTCCTGGGCCAGGGTGTTGCGCACGGCAAACTGTGTACCCACCACCGTCACCGTCAAAGGGCCGCTGAGCACGTCGAACGGTTGTCCTTGCTGTGCTTGTACCTGGAACAGCGCTTCGCCCTGCGCCAGGCGCACTTCGCGCCGCTGGCGGTACACGGTGACGTGCAGCTGCGTGGCCGTGTCGAGCTGCAGCTTGCTGCCGTCGGGCAGGGCGACGGCCAGGCGCTGGCCCCGCGCGGTGGCGTACGACTGGCTGAACGTGGGTTGCTGCCACCACTGGTAGCCGCCCGCGCCCACGCCGAGCAGCAGCATGGCGGCGGCCGCATACGGCAGCGCGCGCAGCCAGTGCCGGCGGGGAGCGGACACTGGCGCAGGGGAAGCCTGGGGCACCGTCCAGCGCGCGGCGACGTGCGCGGGAATCCGGCGCACGGCGCGGTGCGTGTCTTTGAGCTGCGCATACTCCTGGGCGTGACGCGCATCGGCCGCCAGCCAGGCGGCAAACTCGGCCTGGCTTTGCGCATCGAGGTCATGGCGCCGGCTGAACCAGGTGGCCGCCGCCAGCGCTGCCGGGTCTTGTGTGGCGGTAAAAGCGGCGTACTCGCGCAAGTCCGCCTGCTCCTGGGCGGAGGGGCCGAAATCATGGCG